>JANNTO010000321.1:0-16615 GCA_031403675.1 Gammaproteobacteria bacterium
CGTAGCCCCAGCCCGAGAACACCTGCGCATTCCAGCGGAAGGTCCAGGAATCCGTGATCGCGTTGTGCGGGCCGCCGTGAAGCAGCAGATACAGCGGATACTTCTTCGACGGGTCGAATCCCGGCGGATAGACCACCCACATCTGGATGTCGGCCCCGCCAGCGCCCCGGTAGATCACGCTCTCGACCTTGCCAAAGGCGGTCGCTGCAAGCTGCGCGTCATTGTGATCCGACAGTTTCGTCGCCGTGCCGTCCCGCGTCGCGATGCGCACCAGCGTCGGCGGTTCGCTGAACGACTGGCGCACGCCGATGAGCGTCGCGGGCCTGCCGGCGATCGCGAGGCTGTAATAGCTCGACGCGCGGGTCACCGCTGCGTGGCGGCCATTCGCGACCTCGATGCGATAGACCCGCTGCGTGCCGGCATCGTCGATCGAGGCGTACAGGCTCTTCGAGTCCGGCGCCCAGAACAGATTCTCGACCGAGCGGTCCCAGTCTGCCGCGAGGCGGCGGCGCGCATCGCTCCGGCGGTCGATCAGCCAGGTCTGGTGGGAATCGCCGTAGAAACCCTTGATCGTCTGGCGCGTGTAGTTGAGCCAACGACCGTCCGGGCTGTACTGCGGATTCTCGTCATTGGCCGCATTGTCCGTGGTCAGGTTGCGGGCCGGTCCGCCGGCGGCCGGCACGACGAAGATGTCGTAATTGCGGTCCACACCGGTCACGTCGATATCCGCGGCGAAGGCGATCTCGCTGCCGTCCGGCGCGATGTCAAAGGTATCGTTGCCGGTCTCGCGGCGCGAAAGCTCGAATCCCGTGCCGAGCGTGATCGCAACCGGCGTGCCGCCCTCGCGCGCAATCGCGAACAAGTGCGCCTGCCGGTCGTCGATGAAATGATCCCAGTAAGTGACTGGCACGCGATCCCAGGTCTGCGCCTTCACCTTTGACTTCTCACGCTCCTCGAGCCGCTCGCGCGCCTTCTGCCAGTCGGTCACGTCGGGCCACACGCGCGAAATGAAGGCGATGCGCGTCGAGTCCGGAAACCACTTCGGCGTCGCCACACCGGTCGGCACGTCGCCGACCCGCACGGCCTCGCCGCCATCGGCCGCGATCACATAGAGTTGCGATTGCTGGTCGGCACCGCGCTTCGCAACGAATGCGATGAAGCGGCCGTCCGGACTCCAGGCCGGCTCCGATTCGTTGCCGGGCATGCTGGTCAGCCGCTCAGGCTTGCCGCCGGCGGTCGCGACGACGTAGAGATCCGCATCGCCCTGGTCGTTCTCTTCGTCGTACTGGGTGACTGCATAAACGGCGTGGCGACCGTCCGGGGAGAGCGATGGATTGCCAATGCGCTTCAACTGCCACATCGATTCGGCAGTGAGCGGGGTCGTTTCCTGCTGCGCTGCGGCGAGGCTGGGCGCGAAGACCACGGCGACCGCGATCAAGCGGACGGCAAATTGCATGAATTGGCTCCCAGGTGCCGCCAGGGGCGGCGCTTTGATCTTTCGATGTGATTCTGCCGGTCGCAGGCCGCGTCTTGCAAACCCCATTCGGCGCAGGAACCGCACGTTGCACCGCAATCCTGTTTGGCGGACAGTGTCGGCATGCGGGATCTGGGGGAATTGAAGCAGCGGCTGCGCGACTTTGTCGCCGAGCGAGACTGGGACCAGTTCCACAGCCCGAAGAATCTGGCAATGGCGCTTTCGGTCGAGGCGTCGGAACTGGTCGAGTTGTTCCAGTGGCTCACGGAGGAGCAGAGCGCGGCGCCCGACGAAAAACTGCGCCGCCGAGCCGCGGAGGAACTCGCGGACGTGCTCTGGTTCCTGGTGCGCATCGCCGATCGTCTCGACATCGACCTGCTCGCTGCGGCGGAATCGAAGCTCATCCGGAACGCGGAGAAATATCCGGCCGAGCGCGTGCGCGGCCAGGCACGAAAGTACGACGAGTACTGAGCAGCCGGTAAACCGCTGGTTCAGGCCGTAGGAGCCGGCGGCGTCTCGGGTGCTGCGGGTTCGGATGGCACCGCAGGCTTCGGGACTTCCCGATCCAGGAACCAATGCGTCACGCCCTGTTCCTTCGGTCCTACATAGTGGAACCAGCGTTGCTCGATCCGGTCCGGCGATATGAAACGGATCTCGCCCTGGTGCACGTGCCCGTCCTGTGCCGGATTGACACCGGTGCCGCCGTCGAACTCGAGCCACAACAGGTCGGCCGTCGAATCCTTGCCGAGCCGGTAGGCCGGCTGGTTGCCGGCGGCACTGTAGAGCGTGGCGCGCAACTTGCCATCTGCGAGGTAGTAAACCGTAACCGACTCGAAGCCCTGCCCGGATTCCTGGAATTCGACGACCGCGCGCCCGGCGCTTGCGATCTCGTAGCGCACGGTGACCGGCGCTCCGGCGAGCGGGTCTTCCATGTGGCCGGTCCAGGTGCCCGCCAGCGACTTGATGCGATCATAGGCGGCCCGTTGGTCCGGACTGTCGGCCCGGGCAGCGCTCAAGGCCAGTACTCCGGTGCAGACAGCGATCGCGAAGGGCAGGAATGTGCGCGGGTACTTGGGCATGGACGGCTCCTTGAGGCAACATGATAGCGGCAGTCATTGGAGCAGTGCAGGCATGGCGACGAAGAAAAAGCAGGCGGGAGCGGATGCGGCGCAGTTACGACGCATGTACATCGACTGCCGCTACGGGCAGATGCACCTGATCTCGGCCTATCCGTCGAGCGGCGGCTTCAACGAAGCCTCCCCGCTCCTGCTACTGCACACCGAAAACGGCAGTGGCGCGGATTTTAATCGCTATGTGGCGCTGCTCGGCATGGACCGGTCGGTTTATGCGCCGGACCTCCCCGGCAGCGGCGCGTCGGATGCACCGCAGGGCAGCGCGACGATCAACGGCCTGGCCGCCGCGGTCGGCGACCTGATCGATCAGCTGCGCCTGCGCGAAGTCGATCTGTTTGCCTGCGGTCGCAGCGTTCAGATTGCATTTGAACTTGCGGCGACCAGGCCCCAGGACGTGCGGCGCCTGATCGTTGCGAGCCAGCAGCAAGCGGCCGTGGCTACCGCGAAGCCGCTGTTGCAGCTCGGTGGCGATCCCGATCAGATCCTCCAGCAGCCAGCCGCCGTGATCGTCGCAGCGATCCGGGATTTCCTCGACGGCGCCGGCTAGGCAGGTGTCGCCGGCCGCGCACGGCCGGTCAGCGCAATCGCAAGCAGTACCGCGGCGAGCAGCGGCAGAGTCGCAAGGTTGAGATCCCGCCAGCCGATGGTTGCGAGCGCGAGTCCCGCGAGCAGAGACGCGAGCGCCTGCGCCCCGAATACCAGGAAATCGTTCAGCGACTGTGCCTGGATGCGCTCGTCCGGCCGGTAGGTTCTGGTCAGCAGGGTGGTTGCGGCGATGAACATCAGGTTCCAGCCGATGCCGAGCAGCGCGAGCGCCCAGCCGTAGTGCAGCGCGGCATGACCGGCGAAGGCTGCGATCGCAATACACACAATCATCAGCAGGCAGCCTGCGACGATGACCGGACGTTCGCCGAACTGCGCAACGATCCAGCCGCTCGCGAGCGAGGGCAGGTACATTGCGATCAAGTGCACCTGGATCACGCGCGCGGTCGAGATCTCGTCGTGCCCGTCCATCACATGCATGCTGATCGGTGTTGCGGTCATGATGAAACTCATTACCGCATAGGAAACGAGGGCCGCGAGCACGGCGATCCGGAATGCCGGTTGCGCGGCGATCTCGGCGATGTGACGTGGCGGCCGCGCATCGGTTGCGATGATCCGCGCGGAATCCGGAATGCTCGTGAGCAGCAGCGCCGCCAGCAGGTAAAGCCCGGTGCCGGCAAAAAACGATCCGGCATAGTGCGCGTCATCGACCAGGTTCGCGGCGCGCACTGCAATTTCCGGCCCGAGCCAGGCCGCAACGAGTGCGCCGCTCATCACCACGGCGATCGCGCGACTGGCGCGCGCGGATTCGACATATTCGACGGCCGCGAAGCGATAGCGCATCACTACGGCGTTGTTGGCGCCGAGCAGCAGCGCCCCCACGCAGAACCACCAGAACTGATCGGCCGAAATGGCGAGTCCTGCGACGACGCAGCCGGTGGCGGCCTGCAGCGCGCTGCCGACGAACAGGGCGCGACGTCCGATGCGGCGGATCAGCGCACCGGCCGGCAGGACGCTGGCCGCGAGGCCCAGGATCAGCACCGAAACGGGGAGCGTGGCGAGCGCGGGCGTGGGCGCCAGTTCCGAGCCGATGATGCCGCCAAGCAACACGAACAGGAAACTGCCGGACATGCAGAGCGCCTGGGTCGCTGACAGCATCCAGACTTGTGGCATGCCCGTCATCGTACACAAGGGCCTCATGCGGAGCCCTGGCGTGTGACGTGGTTCACGGTTTGGCCCGGAAGGGTCCGGAATACTGCGAACTGGCGCTCAAACGCCCTACGACATAACGGGCTTGGTCCACGCGCTTGTGGCGCTGGAATCACGGTTGGGGATAATAGGCACATGGACAAGCGGGATCGCGAAACGGACACCGACGACGGGATCATCTCCGAGGACCTCACCCAACTCATGGAGCACATCGAGCTGACCGGCCCGCAACGCCTGGTGGATTCGCCTGGTTGGGAATTGGCGACGCCGGCCGCCGATCTCGACGACGCGCCGATCATGATCGACGAAGTCGACGACCTCCCCGGGCTCGACAGCAGGGGTGGCGCCGAAGATCTCGAGTTCTTTACCGAAACCCAGTTCGATCTCGGCCGGCACCTGCCGGCCGGTGAGCGCCAGCCCGATGCCGCCAACGCACTCGCCGTCGAGCGCGCGCGCTGGCAGAAACGCGTCGATCGCCTGCTGGCGAATCTCGCCGAACGCGACCAGACGCTCGCCGAGCGCGATCGCAGGATCGAGGAACTCTCCGCGCGGCTTGCGACTCGGACACTCGAGCGCGAGGGCATTGCGCTCGAATTGCGCGATGCGCGCCGCGACGCTGGCCTCGCTGAAGGCGACGATTCGCTGCAGGACATCGGTGTGCAATCCGCGCAGCCTGCAGTGGTGCCGGTTGCGGCGGACGCAACCGCCGAACTTCCGCGTCTGGAGCTGCCGCGCGCGATTCCTGCTGCCGCGCCGGAAGCCAGCGCGCGCTTGCGCCGCTACCTGATCGGCATCGATCTCGTCGGCTGCGTGCACGAATTGACGCAGCATCGCGTCAACATCGGCCGCACGCACGACAACGACCTGCGCATCGTCGACCCGACGGTGAGCCGCCTGCACGCGATGCTGACGGTGCGAAACGGCGAGGCGACGGTGGTGGATGCGAATAGCAGGAACGGCCTGTTCGTGAACGGCATCCAGGTGCGTTACGCGAAGCTCGATGACGGCGATCTGCTGACCTTCGGCACCGTGCGTTTCCGCTACCGCGTCGGCAGCGGCGCGGCGGGCGGAGCCTACGCCTCGGCCTGAGCCGCGAGCCGTCCGATCGGCCTGAGTGCCAGCAGCGCGACCAGGCACAAGACCAGCACCACGACCGCCAACGGCACTGGCGAATGCCCGGTGAATGCCGCGACGATCTGCGTCGCCACCGCCGCGGTCAGCAATTGCAGGAATCCCATGAGTCCTGACGCCGCGCCGGCGATCGCCGGGTTGCGCGAGATCGCGCCGATCGTGGAAGAGGGCGCGGCAATCGCATTGGCGAACCCGAGCAGCATGCCCGGCACGAAAATCGTCAGCGGATGCCAGATCCCGGCGAGCGCGAATGCCGCCATCGACACTGCGCCGATAAACGCGATGATTGCGCCGCTTCGCATCATGCGCAGGCTGCCGACGCGCTGGGTGATGCGTGCCGCGACCATGAACCCGGCGAATGAGGCAAGCGCCGGGAAGAAAAGCATCAGGCCGAAGCTCGCCGGCGACACGCCGAGCACGTCGATCGCGACATAGGGCGCGCCCGTGACGAACGTGTAGATCATGCTGACCATGCACGAGCCGAACACAAGATAGCTGACATACGCGCGCGAACCGAGCAGGCGCCGGTAATTCTCCCAGAAGCGCAGCGACGGACCGGCCGATGGGTCTGCCGGCCGCGTCTCGCGCAGGTTCCGCGTCGCGAACAGCAGGACGACCGAGCCCAACAGTCCCGACAGCGCAAAAACTGCGCGCCAGTCCAGCCATTCGATCGCGATGCCGCCGAGCGTCGGCGCCAGCATTGGCGCGACCAGGATCGCGGTTGCGGTGGCGGCGAGCGCGCTCGCGGCGCGCGCCGGCCCGAAGTGGTCGAGGATCGTCGCGCGCATCACCGACATCGCTGCGCCGCCGCCAAAGGCCTGCACGACGCGCGCGAGCACCAGCAATTCGAGCGTGGGCGCGACGATGGCTGCGAGGCTGGCCGCGACGAATGTCCCGAGCGAGGCCAGCACCACGGGCCGCCGCCCGAAGCGGTCGGACAGCGGCGCAATGGCCAGGTTGCCGAGGGCAATCGCGAGGATCGACAGGCTGATCAGCAGTTGCGCGGCGGCGGCGGGCACATGCATCGCATCCGCGATCGCGGGCAGGGCCGGCAGCAGCACGTGCAGCCCGAAGGTGCCGATCGAACCGATGATCGCCGAGCCGACGATCAGCCGGCGGGAGGAGTCGCGTTTCTGCAAGCGGAATTCCGTTGGTTGCCGGCATCTTGCAGCCAGGTCCCCGCGGCCCGCAACCGACCGGTTCACGCTTGGACTTGACAAATGATTAAATAGTTATTGAAATGTTGAACCATGAACCGGGATCGTGCAGTGACATCGCTTGCGGCGCTCGCGCAGGGGACGCGGCTCGAGGCCTTCCGTGTGCTGGTGCAGGCGGGCCCCACCGGGCTCGCGGCCGGGGACCTCGCGGAACGCCTCGGCATCTCGCCGCCCGCGCTCTCGTTCCACCTGCGGGGGCTTGCGCAGGCAGGTCTGGTGCACGCACGCCAGCAGGGCCGGTTCATCTACTACTCCGCGGCCTACGACGCGATGCAGTCGCTGGTCGATTTCCTCACCGAAAACTGCTGTGGTGGCGCGGCCTGCGCACCGGCGCGCGCACCCGCACGCAAATCCACTTCCAGGAGAATCGTATGAAGCGCTTTCATGTCCACGTCGCCGTCGCCGATCTCGAGGGCAGCAAGACCTTTTACTCCCGCCTGTTCGGCTCGGCGCCCGCGGTCGTCAAGCACGACTATGCCAAGTGGATGATCGAGGATCCGCGCATCAATTTCGCGATCTCGACCGGCCGCGAGCGCGCCGGCATCGAGCATCTGGGCCTGCAGGCCGACAGCGCGGAAGAATTGGCGGAAATTCGCGGACGCCTGGTCGCCGCAGGCGCAGGTGTGGAGGACGAGCCCGGCGCGAACTGCTGCTATGCCCATTCTGACAAGCACTGGACCGTGGACCCGCAGGGCATCGCCTGGGAGTCGTTCCATACGCTGGGTGCCGTCGAGCATTACGGCAACGACCATGGCCCGGGCGCGCTGAAGATTGAGAGCGCCTGCGGCACCGGCGGCGGCTGCTGCGCCGGCTGAGCCGATGACACGGCCGCTCAATGTGCTCTTCCTGTGCACCGGCAACTCGGCGCGGAGCATCCTCGCGGAGTCGCTGTTGAATCACTGGGGTGCGGAGAAATTACGCGCCTACAGCGCCGGGAGTTTTCCGACCGGCCGTGTCAATCCGCTCGCGCTCGAACTGCTCGCGCACATGAAGATTCCCGCGACCGGAGCGCGGAGCAAAAGCTGGGATGAATTCGGAGCGCCCGGCGCGATCGAGTTCGACTTCATCATCACGGTTTGCGACAACGCGGCGGGGGAGGTCTGTCCGATCTGGCCCGGCAAGCCGGTGACAGCGCACTGGGGGGTGCCGGATCCGGCCGCGGCAACCGGCGGCGAAGTGGAGAAAATACTCGCGTTTCGCGACGCCTTCCGCGCGCTCGAACACCGCATCCGGATTTTCGTGAGCCTGCCGCTCGCATCGCTCGACCGCATGAAGATCAAGCGCGAGCTCGACCGGATTGGTACGCAACATCCGGCGCCCGGCGATGCAATCCGCTCCGGCTGAACTCGGTTTCTTCGCACGCTGGCTGACGCTCTGGGTGCTGGCCTGCATTGGCACCGGCATCGGGCTCGGCCAGCTTGCGCCCGGTGCTGCCGCCGCCATCGCCGGTTTCGAGTTTGCGCGGGTCAACCTGGCGGTTGGTGTGCTGATCTGGATCATGATCATCCCGATGCTGATGAAGGTGGACTTCGGCAGCCTGCACGAGGTCGGCCACCACCGGCGCGGCATCGGCGTGACGCTGCTCGTCAACTGGGCCATCAAGCCATTCTCGATGGCGCTGCTCGCGTGGATCTTTATCCGCAACCTGTTTGCCGACTGGTTGCCCGCCGGACAGCACGACAGCTATATCGCGGGCCTGATATTGCTTGCCGCCGCGCCCTGCACGGCGATGGTCTTCGTCTGGAGTAATCTCGCGAAGGGCGAACCGAACTTCACGCTGACCCAGGTTGCGCTGAACGACTTCATCATGGTGTTCGCGTTTGCGCCGATCGTCGCGTTGCTGCTCGGCGTCGCGTCGATCCAGGTGCCCTGGGAAACGCTGCTGCTGTCGGTGGTGATCTACATTGTCGTGCCACTCGCGATCGCGCAGGCCTGGCGCCGGCGCCTGCTGCGTCGCGCCGCCGCCGCCTATGAGACCGCGATACACGCGCTGGCGCCGTGGTCGCTGACGGCGCTGCTGGCGACCATCGTGCTGCTGTTCGCGTTCCAGGGCGACCGGATCCTCGCGCAACCCCTCGTCATCGCGCTGCTCGCGGTCCCGATCCTGATTCAGGTGGTGCTCAATTCCTCGGTCGCGTATCTCTTGAACCGGCGCCTCGGCGTGGCGCATTGCGTGGCCGGGCCGTCCGCGTTGATCGGCGCCTCCAATTTTTTCGAACTGGCGGTGGCAGTTGCAATCAGCCTGTTTGGGCTCGAGTCGGGCGCCGCGCTCGCGACCGTCGTCGGCGTGCTGATCGAAGTGCCGCTGATGCTCGCTGTGGTGCGCGCGGTCAATGCATCGAAGAGCTGGTATGAGGCTAAAATACCGGCTCCGGATGCCCGATCCGGGTAACTGCTAGAATTGTTCCAGCCGGCACGTCCGGCGCACGATGCTGGCCTACTTCCTGATCCTGATGGCGCTGATCCTCGTGAACGGTCTGTTCGCGATGGCCGAACTCGCGGTTTTTACCTCGCGTCCGACGCGCCTGCGCGAGCAGGCCCAGGGCGGCAGTCGCGGCGCACGCGCGGCGCTCAGGTTGCTCGACGACCCGACCCGCTTCCTGTCCACGGTGCAGTTCTACATCACGCTGATTGGCGTGCTGGCCGGCGTTTACAGCGGCGTGCAGTTTGCCGAGCCGCTGGCCGCCTGGCTCGCGCACTTCGAATCGCTGGGGCCTGTCGCTCAGTATCTCGATACCGCCGCTTACGGAATCGTCGTGGTCGGCGTCACTTTTCTGTCCCTCATCATCGGCGAGTTGGTGCCGAAGCGCTGGGCGCTGACCAATCCTGAAGTGATCGCCGCAGCACTCGCGCGGCCGATGGAACTCCTCGCCTTCGCAAGCACGCCATTCGTTTGGGTGCTGCAGGGCTCGACCGAACTCGTGGCCAAGATGCTGGGGCTGCGCAAGTCCACGAACCGCGGCGTCAGCGAAGAGGAGATCCGCGCGATGATCGCCGAGGCGACCCACACCGGCGTGTTCCAGGTCGCCGAGCACCAGATGATCGAGGGCGTACTGCGCCTGCCGGACCGGACCGTGCGCAGCATCATGATTCCGCGCGGCGACGTCGTGTGGCTCGACGCCGCTGACAGCCGCGAGACGGTCTGGAACGCGGTGCGCACCAGCGGCCATTCGCGCTATCCGGTGTGCCGCGGGCAGCTCGACGAACTGCTCGGCATCGTGCTGACCGGAGAACTCGCCGAGTGGCTGGGCGATCGGGCATCGGGCGAACTCGAAACCCGGGTGCGCGCGCCGCTGATCGTGCACGAATCCACCCGCATCCTGCGCCTGCTCGAATTGTTCCGCGAATCGAAGATGCATTTTGCGGTAATCGTGGACGAGCACGGCTCGATCGAAGGCGTAGTGACACCGGCGGATGTCCTGACTGCGATCACGGGCGAATTGCCAGAATCGGCGCACGAGGAGCCTGCCGAGGCAGTTGCGCGTGAAGACTCGTCCTGGCTGATCGACGGTCGCATGCCGATCGACGACGTCGAGCGCCTGCTCGCCTGCGGCAGCATGCGCTCGGGAGACGACTACACGACGCTTGCCGGCTTCGTGCTGGCGCAGCTCGGGCACCTGCCGACAACCGGTGAGAGTTTCCGCTGGCGCGGCCTGCGTTTCGAGATCGTGGACATGGACGCGCGGCGCATCGACAAGCTGCTGGTCGCGCGTCTGACGCCAGCCTGAGATGAAGTCCTACCAGCCACGGCGGCCGGGCCGTCATGAGACACGCCGCTTGCGCGGTCTCGATCACCACCTGATTCGCTGGGGGCCGGACTCCGACGATCCGGTCCTGATCCTGCACGGCTATGCCGATTGTGCCGCGAGCTTCCAGTTCATCGCCGACGAGATCGCGCCGGAACTGCCGCTCGTGGCGCTCGATTGGCGCGGCTTTGGTCAGAGCGCCCGCAACACCGGCGGCTACTGGTTCCCGGACTACTACGCGGACCTCGACCAGTTCATCGACCAGTTGTGCCCACGCCGCGCCGCGCGTCTCGTCGGCCACAGTATGGGCGCCAACGTCGCGATGATCTATGCCGGCGTCCGACCTGCGCGCGTGCGCCGAGTCGTCAATCTTGAGGGTTTTGGCCTGCCGCGCACCGAGTCCTCACAGGCGCCCGCGCGCCTCGAGAAATGGCTCGATCAACTGCGCGAGGCCACCGAGTTCACCGATTACGCTGACACGGCGGAACTCGCCACGCGCCTCATGAAGCGCAATCCGCGGCTCACGCCCGAGCGCGCGGCCTGGGTCGCGGAATGCTGGAGCGCGCCGAAGCCGGGTGGCGGCGTGGGCTTGCTAACCGACCCCGCGCACAAGCTCGTCAATCCCTATCTCTATCGCCGCGAAGAGATGGAAGCCTGCTGGCGGCGCATCGAGGCGCCCGTGCTGTTCGTGATTGGCGCGGAGTCGGACCTGGTGACACGCCTCGGGGGCGAGGGTGGAGTGGAGATGTTCCGCCCGCTGATCCGCGATCTTCGCATCGAACGACTGGCCGGCGCCGGCCACATGCTGCATCATGAAGAGCCCCGCGCCGTCGCGCGACTCATCGAATCATTTATCGGAGACTCCTGATGCAGGTGGAGCGTCTATGGCCGCGCGCGCTATTCTGGATGACACTGGTGGTCGTGCCGGTGCTCGCGCTGTCGCGCATCAGGCCGTTTGACTCGCTGACCTGGTACCTGGAAACGTTTCCGGTCGCGATCGCACTGCCGATCCTGTACCTGACGGCGCGGCGTTTTCCACTGACGCCATTCCTGTACTGGCTGATCGGCCTGCACTGCCTGGTACTGATCCTCGGCGCGCACTATACCTATGCGCGCGTGCCGGTCGGTTTCTGGGTGCAGGACCTGTTCGATTTCTCGCGCAATCACTACGACCGTTTCGGCCACATCATGCAGGGATTCGTTCCAGCGATCGCCGTGCGCGAGATCCTGAAGCGCCTGTCGCCGTTGAAGAATGGCGGCTGGCTCGGGTTCCTGACCGTGATGACCTGTCTTGCAATCAGTGCCATGTACGAATTCCTGGAATGGTGGATCGCAGTTGCGATCGGTGTAGACGCCGACGAATTTCTCGCGACCCAGGGCGATATCTGGGACACGCAGTGGGACATGTTTCTCGCCGCCTGCGGTGCAACCGTCGCCGTGCTGACGCTTGCGCGCGTGCACGACCGCGCGTTGTCGAGGATGGGCCTGTCATGAGGGGCCGATTGCGTGCCTGGCTGCGGCGCACCATTACCTATCGCTGGGCGCGGCGCATCGTCGTCGCGGTGTTCGGTGGCACGATTCTTCTGATCGGTGTCGCAATGATGGTTCTGCCGGGACCCGCGATCCTCGTGATCCCGATCGGTCTCGGCGTGCTCGGCGTTGAGTTTGCCTGGGCGCGTCACTGGCTGCGCAAGCTCCGCGCGACGGCGACCGGGGTCGTCAATCGCGTGCGTGGCTGGCAGAAGCCGGAGCAGAAGCCGGAGCAGAAGCCGGAGCCGGAGCCGGAACCGGAGCAGAAGCCATGAGCGAGGGACCCTCACGTTGGCCGTGGACCGGTCGTGTGGACGCCGCGGACGGCACCGCGGCGCGGCGCTGGCACCAGATCGTCCACCCGCGCGGAGCCGATATCGCGGCGGTCGCCCTGCAGGGTTTTGCATGCGATGCGGGTGTCGCGCGCAATGGTGGTCGCGTCGGTGCGGCCGAGGGCCCGGCGGCGCTGCGGCGTGCGCTCGCGAATCTGGCCGCGCATGACACGGGCCCGGTGGACGACCTGGGCGACGTCGCCTGCGAGGGCGACGCGCTCGAGGTGGCACAAGAGACCTATGCCGCCGCCGCCGCCGCCGCGCTATCTGGCGGTAGCCTCGTAATCGGGCTCGGCGGCGGTCACGAAATTGCGTGGGCAAGTTATCTGGCGCTCAGCCACCTGCTCGAGTACTCCGCAAGCAAGGATCCGATCGGAGTGATCAACTTCGATGCGCACTTCGACCTGCGTGGCGACGAGCGCTCGAACTCCGGCACGCCATTCCGCCAGATCCTCGAACATGGTCGTGCGCGCGGCCGTGATATCGGCTATCACTGCCTCGGCATCAGCCGGCATTCGAATACAGTTGCGCTGTTCGAGCGGGCGCGCAATTTCGGTGTGAGCTGGGTCGAAGACCTGGACATTCGGGCCGACCGTTTCTCCGAGATCGAGCGTGAGTTGAATGATTTCATCGCGCACTATCCGCGCATCTACCTGACGGTCTGCCTTGACGTGCTGCCGGGTTCGGTCGCGCCGGGGGTCAGCGCGCCCGCTGCGCTCGGCGTGGACCCGGCACTTGTCGATCGACTGATCGGCGTGGTCGTTGCCAGCGGGCAGGTCGCGATCGCGGATGTTGCGGAACTCAATCCGCGCTTCGATCAGGACGATCGCACCGCGCGGATTGCCGCGCGCTTCGTTGCGCAGATTGCCACCTCGGTCCGGCGCTAAGGCAGCGCGGCCTCAGGTCGCAAACAACTGCCCCGAGATGTCGCGGAATGACTTGAATTCCAGCGCATTGCCACTGGGATCCGTCAGGAACATCGTCGCCTGTTCGCCCGGTTGGCCGCGAAAGCGAATATGCGGTTCGACGATGAAGCGCTGACCCGCGCTTGCAAGTCGTGCCGCCAGCACCTCCCAGTCAGGCATCTCTAGCACGATGCCGAAATGCGGCACCGGCACGTCGTGCCCGTCCACCGGATTGCTGCCGGCGCGCGGGGCGTGGCCGCTGCCTGACTTCACCACATGGCAGACGAGCTGGTGGCCGAAGAAATTGAAATCCACCCAGGCGTCGGAACTCCGGCCTTCCGCGCAGCCAAGCAGCGCGCCATAGAAGGCGCGCGCGCTTTGCAGGTCGCGCACCGGTATGGCCAGATGAAAAGGCGTCATGCGGTTCGCGGAGCCTCCAGTGCCTGCTTGATCAGGAACTGCAGGTACTCCTTGTGCGCGATGCTGGCGGCGTCATTGCCGCGGCTGTACAGCATTCCGGTGATCCGCTTCAGTTCGTAGCGCACCGCGGCCTGGTTCATCGGGGACGGACTGCCGGCATCGGCCGGCTTCGCGAGGGCCAGATCGGCCAGCCGCCGCACGTATTCCTGCTGCAGGTTCTGTCGGCGGCTGTTGACCGAGGTCTTTGCATCGGCGGCGAATACGGCGTCGGTCAGGGCCGCCAGCATCTCGGTCAGGCTGTATTCGTTGCCGTAGAGCGCGGTGTCGAGCAGTCGCTTGTGAACGACCGGGTGCAGCAGGTGGTCCAGCGCCGCCTTCTGCACCGCCCAGACCTGGTCATGCAGTTTCGGGTCCTCGGTCTTTCCGTAAAAATAGAAGCTGCGACGCTGACTCTGCAGATGCGTCATCAGGTCGGCGGGAACCGCCATGGCCTCCGGTGCGAAGACTTGTCCAGCCAACACCTCCATGGCCCGGCGCTGTTCGGCAGCCGGAACCGGAGTGAATGGCGTGCCGCCGCCAGCCTGGCCTGCCAGCGCGCGATCCACCTGCACGCCTCCGACATATCGCGACAACACGGCGGCGCTTTGGCCGGCCTCGGTCATCAGCACGCCGAATGCATTGCTGATGCGCTGGAACGATTCTCCGGGACGCGTGAGTTTCTGCACCAGGTTCGGCTCCAGCTGCTGGATCAGCTTCAAGCGCTGCTCGGCGAATCCGATCGCGTCGCTCGACAGGTCGAAGACCATCGCTCGCGGATCGATGCCGGCGCCCGGGTCGCGCATATCGTCGGCGTCGTTGCCGAAAGCGAGCGCAGGCTCGGTGGAACGGGCCAGCATGGACTCAAGTCGCGCCGCTTCTGCGGCCGGGTCGGCCAACGCCTCGCTGTAGCCGTAATCGATCGCCCAGTCATCGTAAGGGCCGGGAACCGTAGACCAGTAATGGCCCTGCGCCTGCCCGGGCGGTGCGATATGGGTTGCCTCGTAGTCCATGACCGAAGCTGAAAGACCAGGCTGGCCCGTTTCGGCGCGGTCATTGAGTTGCGACAGCGGACGGAACTGGCTGGCGCGGAAATTGTGATTAAGGCCGAGCGCGTGACCGACCTCGTGCACGACCAGGGAGCGCAGCCAGTCGTCCACCACATTGGATTGCTGTTTTGCATCCGCTCCCATCGCCATCATGGCGGTCAACCCGAATGCAGCCTGCCGGTAAAGCGCCCGATGGCCACCGTCCGCCGCAGCGAACAGTTTGCTCGTGTCGTAGATGGCACCGACTTCCTGGGACGACTTGAGGCTTTCGAACTCCAGCATGATGTCGGCGCCCAGGATCTGGCCGGTGCGCGGGTTGGTGAAGCTCGGTCCGTAACCGCTGAATTGGGGGTTCGGCGCCGCGGTCCAGCGCAGCACGTTGTAGCGGATGTCACCGGCATCCCAATCGGCGTCGTCCGGCTGGATCCGGACTTCTATGGCGTTGCGGAATCCCGCTTTCTCGTACGCGGTATTCCAGGAAAGCGTTGCCTGCCGGATCGCCTCGCGGTGCTCGATTGGCGTGGTGTTCTCGACCCACCAGACGATCGGTTCCACGGGTTCGGATACCGCGGCGCCCGGGTTCTTCTTGCGCAGGTGCCAGCGGGTGATCAGGTCGCGCCACGGCGTAATCGCATCGTCGCTGGTCATGTCCTGGACCACCTGGCTGAAATACCCGACGCGCGGATCGTCGCGCCGTGGCGTGAAGTCGTTCTCGGGCACGGCGATGAAGCTGTGCCGCGCAGTGACGCTGATATTGCGGTCGTCGTTGATGGCGAGCTCGGCCGCGCTGAATGAGTCGCCTACCTTGCGAAACGGCGCCGGGTTTTCATAAACGTACTCGACCGTGATGTCGGTGTTCTCGGGATAGTTATTGACGCCGACATAGCGGGTCTTGTCGCCGCTCAGGTCGCCGAGTGGGAACGCATCACCCGGCTTCGCTTCCGGGTCCGGCGTCGGCTTGATCTGGCGCAGCGCCTCCTTCAGGAACAACTCGTCAGCCTTGATATAGACATCACCGTTCTTGCTGTCTTCGGCTTCAATCGGAGTGCTGACCAGCACCGCGCGGTTGACATTGGCAAATCGTGCCCGGTGCAACGGATTCTGGCTGTCGAAATACAACGAGGAAGGCTCACTGCGAATTTCGATACGATTGAAGTAGCGTTGAATCGAATAAATGCGCGCATCCGATTGGGCCCCGCGGAAGGAGCCGACTTCGGGCAGGGCGTCCATTACGTGCAGGAAGTGAATGTACTCCTTGCCGATCTGATCCTTCTTCAGCTGGAGGTACAGCGTGCCGGTTTCCTTGTTCTGATACAGCCCGAACAGGCCCGGCTGGGCGGTGGTGACTTTCAGCAGTTCGGCGACGGTCTTTTTTTCTTCTGGTGCGGCCTTGTCGGCGGCCGCGGCGGGTTTCACCGCATCGGCAGATGCAGATTGCAGCAGCAGCAGCGAGGCAAATACCCGCGCCAGCAAAGGCGAGAATGGGCTCATCGTGTTCACTCCGTGGGGGTGTCGGCTCGCGGACAATGCCGTACCGGTTACTGGCTGGCAACTGCGGCGTGATTCAGGCGGCGAGTTTCGCGTTCATCGTGATCGCGGCGTTCAGCAGCTTGCTGACCGGGCAGCCGGTCTTGGCCTTTGCGGCCGCCGCTTCGAACTTGGCGCGATCGGCGCCTGGCGCGCGCACATTGACGTCGAGATGCACCTTGGTGATCGAAAATCCGCCCTCGGTCTTCTCGAGCGTGACATCAGCCTGGGTGTCGATGCGCTCCGGTCGGATGTCGGCCTCACCCAGCATCAGGGAAAGCGCCATCGAGAAGCAGCCGGCGTGCGCGGCGGCGATCAGCTCTTCGGGATTGGTGCCGGGGGCGCCCTCGAAGCGCGTGCTGA
>JANNTO010000322.1:0-3686 GCA_031403675.1 Gammaproteobacteria bacterium
GTCACGCGAAACCACGCGTTTCAGCGCGACTTCGGAATAATTGGCGTACGGCCCGGCGATCTTGCCATCGCCATTGTCGAACACCAGTTCGACCGAGCCGCTGCCGATCGGCTTGCGGCTGCGGGAACCGTTGAAGATCACGTCGGTCATCGAATCGCCGCGCAGGTGCTTCGCGGAAATCTCGCCCATCACCCAGCGCACGGCATCGATGATGTTCGATTTGCCGCAGCCGTTGGGGCCGACGACGCCGGTCAGGTTGGCCGGAAATGCGACCGTGGTCGGATCGACGAAAGACTTGAAACCGGCGAGTTTGATCCTGGCGAGGCGCATTCCGGCTAGTGTAGATTAACGGCCCGTGATTGACGACGACCGGGAAAAGTCCGCATGTGCCCCCAGGCGCGATCCGACGACATCGAAACATTTCCGAATCCAAAATCGGGTCGCGATTTCACGATTCGCATGCGCTTGCCGGAGTTTACCTGCCTCTGTCCGCGCACCGGTCAGCCCGATTTCGCGACGCTGGACCTGGAATACGTGCCCGATGCGCTGTGCGTCGAACTCAAGTCCCTGAAACTCTACATCTGGTCGTTCCGCGACCGTGGTGCGTTCCACGAGGCAGTGACCAACGAAATCGCCGACCGGCTGGTCGCATCGCTCAGCCCGCGGTTCCTGCGCCTGACTGCGCAATTCAACGTACGCGGCGGCATCTATACGACCGTCATCGCCGAGCATCGCCAGAGCGGCTGGACCGCAGCTCCGACCATGAATCTGCCATAGCCCGGGTTGGCCGTCCCGGAACGACTTTCGACGGCACTGGACCGCGCGAAAACCGGGGCTATAATCCGGCCCCCGATTGAGCCGGCAGCGGAGAACTTGATGCCAGGTAAGAAGACTTCCAGGACCCGAAAACCCGCCACCAAGGCTGCGGCGCGCAAGGCGCCCCCAGCACGCAAAGTCGCGAAGCCCGCGGCTCGCAAGGCGAAAGTTTCCGCGGTTCGTGCCAAGGCCAGCAAGCCCGCCAAGACCAAGTCTCGCCCGGTAACGCTCCCGCGCCCGGTCGCAAAGCCTGCCAAGGCAGCCAAGCCGGTGGCAGCGGCACGCGAACCGGCGATCATGAAGCCGAGGACCCCGGTAGCCGTTGCGCAGATGGCGCATGCACGACCCGTTCTTACCGCGAGTCAGACCAAGCCGCTGCGCCGCCCGATGTTCGGCGACGACGACGAGGAATCGTCAACCGGCCACAACCTGCTGCTCGGACCCCGCAACGTACGCCCGTACCGCGCGCGCCGGGGCGAGCAGTACATGGGCCGGGAGCACCTCGATCACTTCCGCACCATCCTCAGCACCTGGAAACGCGACTTGATGGAAGAAGTCGATCGCACCATGACCCACATGAAAGACGAGGCGGCAAATCCGCCCGATCCGAATGACCGGGCGACCCTTGAATCGGAATTCGCGCTGGAGCTGCGCACCCGCGACCGCGAACGCAAGCTGATCCGCAAGATTGAAGAAGCGATCAGCCGGATCGAAGGCGGCAGCTACGGCTACTGCGTCGAGACCGGCGAGCCAATCGGCGTCAAGCGCCTTGAAGCACGGCCGGTGGCGACACTCTGCATCGAAGCGCAGGAGCGGCGTGAACGACGCGAGAAGCAGTACGGCGACCGCGACGACTGGTACCGCTGAGTCGCCGCTGCACGGCCCCTGCGGCCGCTTCGCCCCGACACCCTCTGGACCATTGCACCTCGGATCGCTGCTGGCCGCTGCCGGCAGCTACCTGAGTGCACGCAGTCGCGGCGGACGCTGGCTGTTGCGCATCGAGGACCTGGATCGCGATCGATGCCTTCCGGGGCTGGCCGATCAGATTCAGCGGGTACTGGAAGATTTTGGCTTCGAGTGGGATGGAAGGGTTAGTTTTCAGTCCGATCGAATTGATTTCTATGAGCAAGCGCTGCTCGAGCTGCGGCGCGCCGAGCGCTGCTACCCCTGCCGTTGCAGTCGTTCCCGCCTCGCGGCGCTCGCCCTCGAACCCGGCGCAGAACCGGTCTATCCAGGCACCTGCCGCAATGACATCGAAGCCGGCAGTGTCCCGCATGCGCTGCGGTTTCGAATCGATGAGCACCAGACGGACGTGGCGTTCGTGGATGAATTGCAGGGTGCAGTACGGCAGGACTGCCGGCGCGACGCCGGCGACTTCGTGATCCGTCGCCGCGACGGACATTTTGCCTATCACTTGGCGGTGGTCGTCGATGACGAGCTGCAGGGCATTACCGAGGTCGTGCGCGGCTGCGACCTGCTCTCCAGTACACCGCGTCAGATCCTGCTGCAGCGGGCGCTCGGCTACCGGACGCCGCGCTACGCCCATCTGCCGTTGCTGACCGAGCCGGATGGCCGCAAGCTCGCCAAGTCCGAGCGTGCGGTGCCGCTCGAGCCGGGACTTGCCACAGCGCAGCTATTTCAGGTGTTGGGATGGCTGGAGCAGCAACCGCCGGCAGCGCTGGAAGCGGCGCCGGTGGCCGAAATCTGGGCTTGGGCAATCGCCCACTGGCGCCCTCTGCGCCTGGCAGGTCGTCGGGAGCGGCGCCTGACGGCGCCGCCAGCTTAAGAGGGGACAGTCCCCCTAAGAGGGGACAGTCCCCTAGGCGACTCCGCGCATCGAGAGCCGTACCCGGCCCTGGCGGTCCACCTCGAGCACTTTCACCTTTACGACATCGCCTTCCTTGAGCTTGTCGCTGACACGCTCGACGCGCTCGTCGGAGATCTGCGAGATGTGCACCAGCCCGTCGCGGCCCGGCAGGATCGCGACGAATGCGCCGAAATCCATCAGGCGCACGACCTTGCCCTCGTAGACATGCCCGACTTCGACGTCGGCCGTAATCATTTCAATGCGGCGCAACGCTTCGCGTCCGGAGGCAGCGTCGACCGAAGCAATCTTGACTGTACCGTCGTTCTCGATATCGATCGTCGCGCCGGTTTCCTCGGTGATCTGACGGATCACCGAGCCGCCCTTGCCGATCACGTCGCGGATCTTCTCCGGGTCGATTTTGATCGTGACGATCGTCGGCGCCCACTCGGACATCTCCGCGCGCGCCTGGTTGAGCACCTTGTTCATCTCGCCCAGGATGTGCAGACGACCGGCCTTGGCCTGTTCCAGCGCCGCTTTAATGATCTCGGCGGTGATGCCGTTGATCTTGATGTCCATCTGCAGCGCCGTGACGCCGTCCTTGGTGCCCGCGACCTTGAAATCCATGTCGCCGAGGTGGTCCTCGTCGCCCAGGATGTCGGTCAGCACGGCGTAGCGATCGCCTTCCTTGACCAGGCCCATGGCGACACCCGCAACCGGCCCCTTGAGCGGCACACCCGCATCCATCAGCGCGAGACTGGTGCCGCAGACGGTCGCCATCGAGCTTGAACCGTTGGACTCGAGAACTTCCGAAACGACGCGCAGCACATACGGAAACTCCTCGAGGCTGGGCATGACCGCGCTGATACCGCGGCGCGCCAGGTTGCCGTGGCCGATTTCACGGCGCTTCGGCGAGCCCATGAAACCGGTCTCGCCGACCGAGAACGGCGGGAAGTTGTAGTGAAGCATGAACGGCTCGCGGCGTTCGCCGGCGAGTGCATCGATGATCTGGGCGTCCCGGCCCGTGCCGAGCGTCGTCGTGACGAGCGCCTGGGTTTCGCCGCGC
>JANNTO010000323.1:0-1553 GCA_031403675.1 Gammaproteobacteria bacterium
CTTCGGCGCGCAGTACACGCAGCTGATCGCACGGCGCGTGCGTGAAATTGGCGTTTACTGCGAGATCCTGCCCTGGGATGCGGGTAACGATGCAGTGCGCGGTTTTGGCGCGCGCGGCATCATCCTGTCCGGCGGCCCGGAATCGGTCACTGATTCGAACCCGCCGCGGGCGCCGGATGCCGTGTTTGCGCAGGGCGTGCCGGTACTCGGTATCTGCTATGGCATGCAGACCATGGCGGCGCAGCTCGGTGGCCGCGTCGCGCCATCCACGCACCGTGAATTCGGTTATGCCAGGGTGCAGCGCACCGCGCCGTCGCGGCTGCTGGATGGCATTGCCGACGACGCTGGCGCTGAGACCGCGCCGCTCGACGTCTGGATGAGCCACGGCGATCGCGTCGAAGCGATGCCGCCCGGCTTCGTCGCAATCGCGGCCACTGCCAATGCGCCACTCGCGGCGATGGCGAACGAAAAAACGCGATTTTACGGCGTGCAGTTCCATCCCGAGGTCACGCATACGCGTTCGGGACACGCAATACTCGAGCGCTTTGTGCGCGAGATCTGTGGCTGTGATGCACTGTGGGACGCCGGCAACATCGTCGCCGATGCCGTTGCGCGAATCCGCGAACAGGTCGGTGGCGACAATGTGCTGCTGGCGCTGTCGGGCGGTGTGGACTCCTCGGTGGTGGCGGCGCTGCTGCACCGCGCGATCGGCAAGCAACTCGCCTGCGTCTTTGTGGACCATGGCCTGTTGCGCCTTGGTGAGGGCGACCAGGTCATGGAGACTTTCGCCAGGCACATGGGCATTCGCGTGATCCGCGTCGACGCGGCTGACCGTTTCTTTTCTGCGCTCGGCGACGAGGACGACCCGGAACGCAAGCGCAAGATCATCGGTCGGCTGTTCATCGAGGTCTTCGAGGACGAATCGAAGAAACTCGAGAACGTGAAGTGGCTTGCGCAGGGCACGATCTATCCCGACGTGATCGAATCGGCCGGTGCGAAAACCGGCAAGGCCCATGTCATCAAGTCGCATCACAATGTCGGTGGCCTGCCGGAGCGCATGCAACTGTCGCTGCTCGAGCCGCTGCGCGAGCTGTTCAAGGATGAAGTGCGCCGCATCGGTCTCGAAGTCGGTCTGCCGCGCGAAATGGTGTTCCGCCATCCGTTCCCCGGACCCGGACTCGGCGTGCGCATTCTTGGCCGGGTCAATCGGGAAGCTGCCGATCTGCTGCGGCGCGCGGATGCGATCTTCATCGAGGAGCTGCGTGCGCACGAGCTCTACGATCGCGTGGCGCAGGCGATGGCGGTCTTCCTGCCGGTGCGTTCGGTTGCGGTCATGGGCGACGGTCGTCGCTATGACTGGGTCATTGCATTGCGCGCCGTCGAGACCGTCGATTTCATGACTGCGCACTGGGCGCGTCTGCCCTACGACTTCCTCGACCACGTCGCGCGGCGCATCGTCAACGAGGTCAATGGCGTGTCGCGCGTGGTCTACGACATATCCGGCAAGCCGCCGGCTACGATCGAGTGGGAATAGCGGCGGTTTGCGCCGAATC
>JANNTO010000324.1:0-8722 GCA_031403675.1 Gammaproteobacteria bacterium
CTGTGGGCCTTCACCCATGGCCTGATCCAGATCGGCACCAACAAGACCCAGGAAATTGCGCGCCAGGGCATCGAAGTGTCGCAGTTGATGGAAGGCTCGTTCGCGATGCTGCGTTACATGCTGGCCGCGCCCGCTCACCACTGATTTTTTGACCCGTGAATTGACAGATGTCCAACTTTTTTACAAATGTGCAACGACCAGTGCTGATTGCGTTGGTACTGGCGGGCTTGAGTGCCGCGGAGAGCGCACACGCGGATGCGCCCGCAGTACAACGCGTCGCCGATGGGCTCGTCGCTGAAGCGCTGGAGTCGAATCTCGGGCTCGCCTCGGGGCAGGCGGGTGTCGACCAGCGTCTTGCCGCGCTCGACCAGGTGCGCGCGCGTTTCCTGCCGAGCATCGACCTGCAGTTGCGATTCTCGGAAGCGGACGGCGGCCGTGAGATCGTGTTCCCGGTCGGGGACCTCCTGAATCCGGTCTACAGCTCGCTCAATGCCCTGCTCGCGGCCGGCGGCCAGCCCGCGCCATTCACGCCGATCGACAACGTGAGCTTCAGTTTCCTGCGCGAACGCGAGCAGGACTCGGTCGTGCGGTTGTCACAGCCGCTTTATGACGCGCGCCTTGGCGCCGAACGGCGTGGCGCAGCGCATGGCTATGACGCGGCACGCTTCGGCCTGCAGGCCTATCGGCTGCGGCTGGCGCGCGATGTGCGCCAGTCCTATTACCGTTGGTTGGCCGCCCGCGAGGTGGTCGGCGTGCTGGAAGCAACCTCCGCGCTGGCACGCGAGAACGAACGCGTCAACGAAAGCCTGCATCGCAACGGCAAGGTCACGCTCGACCTGAAGCTGCGCGCCGAGGCCGAACGCCTCGAAGTCGAACAGCAGTTGATTCGGGCGCGCGCGACCGAAACGCTTGCCCGCCGCTATCTCAACTTGCTCTGCAATGCGCCGCTCGGCCGGGTGCCGGAAGCAGCGCTGGTCAGCGACGCTGACCTGCCGCGGCTCGCGCTGCAGATCCCGAGCGAACGAGGTGCGGCACTCGAGGATTCGGCGCTCGGTAGCCGCGCGGAACTACGCCAGCTCGATGCCGGGGTCGCCGCGGCCGGGGAGTCGGAACAAGCGGCCCGCGCCGCGTTCAAGCCCCAGCTCGCGCTCGCGGTGGATGCGGGGACCCAGGGTACGGACTGGAACTATGGCGATCACGACCCGTACGTGCTGGCCTCGTTCATCGTGCGCTTCAATCTCTTCAACGGCGGCGGCGATCGCGCCGCGATCCGCGCTGCCAGGGCCAGAAGCGCAGAACTCACTGCAGGACGTGCCCTCGCGGAACAGCAGATCCGCATCGAAGTGCAGCAGGCACTTTCCGATCTGGAGGTCGCCGAGGCGTCGCTCACGACCGCCGGCCGGCGCGTCGAAGCAGCGACCGCCGCCTACACGATCGTGGCGAAGAAGCGCGATCTCGGCCAGGTGTCACCGGCCGAGTACCTCGATGCCCAACGCGCACTGACCGAAGCACGCCTGAATGGCAATGTCACGCGCTACGAGGCGTTGGGCGCACTGGCACAAGTGGAATACGCAATTGGCGGCGTGGAGCAGCAACCATGAATTACCGGTTTTCGTCAGTCTTGATCGTCTCTGCAATGGTGCTCGCCGCATGCGGAAACGACGCTGCTCCGGCCGCCGCGAAAGGCGCAGCGCCAGTGCGCGTTGCAATCGTCGAAACCGCGCCCGCGGTGGCGTCCCTGCGCGCGGTCGGCGTGCTCGCTCCGGCCGACGAAGTCCGGCTGGCATTCAAGACTGGCGGCGTGATCCGCTCGATCGAGGTCGTGCAGGGCGAACCGGTGCGGAAGGGCCAGTTGCTCGCAACACTGGCTGACGACGAGATTGCATCCGTCGTGTCGCAGGCGCGGGCGGTTGCCGACAAGGCGGCCCGCGATCTGGAGCGCGGTCGCGCGCTGCTTGCCGATGAAGTCGCGACCCGTGAACAAGTGGAAGACCTTGCGACCGCCCATGCAGTTGCCGGTGCGCAGTTGCGCTCGGCGCTCTTCAACGCAAGACATGCGCGGATCGAGGCGACCGGCGACGGTGTCGTGCTGCGCCGGCTCGCAGAGCCCGATGAACAGGTGGCCGCGGGCCAACCAGTGCTGGTGGTCGGCAATACCGGCGGCGGCTGGATCGTGCGCGCTGCGCTCGGCGATCGCGACGTGGTGCGCGTGCAGCCGGGCAGCCAGGCGGAAGTGACGTTCGATGCATTTCCGGAGCGGCGCTTTGCCGCGCGGATCATCGAGATCGCGGCCGCAGCGGATCCGCAGACCGGCACCTATGAAATGAAACTCACGATTGAGCCCGCCGGTGCACGCTTCGTCCAGGGCCTGGTCGCCAAGGTCGTGATCGCCGATCCGGATGCCGAAAACGTCGCCGTCGTGCCGATCACCTCGTTGCTCGAGGCCGACGGCCGGGTCGCGACCGTGTTCGTCGTGGCTGAAAGCGGCGTCGCGAAGCGCGTATCGGTGCAGACCGGCCGGCTGCTCGGCGAGCGCATCGAAGTCGTTGCCGGCCTCTCGCTCGGCGATCGGGTCGTGACCGAGGGCGCTGCCTGGCTCGACGACAACGACACCGTGCGCGTCCTCGGCGGCGACTGAGCACGCTCATGAGTCTCTGGGCATTCTCGGTACGACGCTGGCAGTTCACGCTGGTCGTGTTTGCGCTGATGATCGCGACCGGGCTGTGGGCCCTGTCGGCAATCCCGCGCGCCGAGGACCCGACTCTGAAGTTCCCGGGAATGCTGGTGGTCGTGAACTATCCGGGCGCCGATCCCGAGGACGTCGAGCGCCTCGTGGTCGATCCGATCGAAGATGCGCTGGCCGAGCTCGAAGACGTCAAGGAGCTCTCCAGCACCGCGTTCGACGGCCTCGCACTGATCGAGATCGAGTTCGTTTACGGTTCCGATCCGGACCGCAAGTACGACCAGGTAATCCGCGAAATCAATGTCGTGCGGCCTTCGTTGCCGGCCGACGTGTTTTCGGTTGATATCCGCCAGTTCACGCCGGGCACCGTCAACATCGTGCAGTTCGCGCTGGTGAGCCCCGATGCCGGCTGGCGGGAGCTGCGCAAGCAGGCCGAGAACCTCGAGGAGTTGATCGAGACGGCCCCCGGTGTGCGGCGCGCAGAAACCTGGGCTTATCCGAATCCGGAAGTCCGCGTCGCCATCGATCTCGAACGCCTCGCTGCGGCACGCGTCACCCTCGGTCAGGTGATCGCCGCCGTACAGGGCGAGAACGCGAGCATTCCAGGCGGCGCGGTGGACGTCGGGCTGCGCCGCTACAACCTGAAGACCTCGGGCAGTTACGAGTCGCTCGCAGAGATCGGCGACACGGTCGTGAGCGCCGCCTCCGGGCGCGTCGTGCGCCTGCGGGACCTCGCGAAGGTCGACTGGGGCGCGGAGGAAGAACGCTACGTCGGCCGGTTCAACGGCACGCGCGCCGTGTTCGTGACGGCCAGCATGAAAGACCACCAGAACGTGTTCGCCGTGCGCGACGCTATTTACGCGCGCCTGCCGCAGTTCAAGACCGCCCTGCCTTCGAACATCCGGCTCGAGCACGGCTTCGATCAGTCGTCCAACGTGAATCGCAGGCTTTCACGGCTGCAACTCGATTTCACCATCGCGATCGGCCTCGTGATCCTGACCCTGCTGCCGCTGGGACTGCGCGCCGCCGGTATCGTCATGATCTCGATCCCGCTGTCGCTCGCGATCGGCCTCGCCGCGCTCTATCTGGCCGGTTATTCGCTGAACCAGTTGTCGATCGCGGGCTTCGTCGTGGCGCTTGGCCTGCTGGTGGACGACTCCATCGTCGTGGTCGAGAACATCGCGCGCAATGTCCGCCAGGGCATGCCGCGGCTGCAGGCCGCGATTGCGGCGACCGACCAGATCTGGCTCGCGGTCCTCGGCTGCACCGCGACCCTGCTGCTCGCGTTCGTGCCACTGCTGTTCCTGCCGGAAGGCGCCGGCGATTTCATTCGCTCGCTGCCGGCCGCCGTGCTGTTCACGATCCTGGCGTCATTCTTCATCTCCATGTCGATCATCCCGTTTCTCGCAAGCCGCCTGCTGCGCGGCGGAGAGCCGCGACCGGTGCGGCAGCCCTGGCTTGCGGCCCTGCTTGCGCGCGGACGCCACATCGTCGACCGCTCGGATGAAGTCGCGGACCGCGTGCTCGGCACGATCATGCGCGGCATCCATGGCATCTACGGGCCGGCCTTGCGCTGGGGCCTCGCACGGCCGCGCACCACGCTCGCCGCCGCGCTCGGTGTCTTCGTGCTGTCGCTGGCGCTCGTGCCGGCAATCGGCTTCAGCCTGTTCCCGACCGCCGACATACCGCAGTTTCGCGTGCGCATCGAGGCGCCGGATGGCGCGAGTCTCGCTGACACCGACCGGGCACTCGTCTTCGTCGAGGAGAAACTTGCCGCGACACCGGGTATCCGCTGGTGGTTCTCCAATCTCGGCCAGGAGAATCCGCGCATTTACTACAACGTGCTGTCGCGCAACTCCTCCGCCAAGATCGCCGAGGTCTTTGCCGAGGTGCAGGATCACGACGCCGTGGCGACCGGGAAAATGCTGGACGGCCTGCGTGGGCAATTTGCCGAATATCCGGCGGCACGCATCAGTGTCCACCAGTTCGAGAACGGGCCTCCGGTCGCGGCGCCAATCGAGATCCGCGTGATTGGCCCGGACATCGAGACGCTGCGCCTGCTGGCCGGCGAAGTCGAGCGCCTGATCGCGGACGTTCCCGGCACCCGCGACGTCGTGAACGTGATGCGCCTGCAACGCACCGACCTGGACCTGCAGATCGATACCGAGAAAGCGGCGCTGTTCGGCGTCCCGGCGATCGAGGCCGACCGCACGGTGCGGCTCGCCATTGCGGGCCTTGCCGCCGGCACGTTCCGCGAGCCCGATGGCGACGAATACAACATCACGCTGCGCCTGCCGATGGGCGTGCGCCCGACGCTGGACCTGCTGCAGTCGGTGCAGGTCTCATCGCTCGCCGGCCGCCAGGTGCCGCTCGCGCAGATCACCGACCCGCAGTTTCGCACCGCGGCCTCGCAGATCAAGCGCTACAACCGCGAGCGCGCGGTGACCGTGACGGCCCACCCCGCCACCGGTTACGCCACCGACGAGCTGACGCGGCAGGTGATCGCCGGACTCGACGCGATCGCCTGGCCGCCCGGATACCGCTATATCGCGGCCGGCGAAGTCGAGGCACGCAGTGAGAGCTTTTCCGGGCTCGGCGTCGCGATGCTGGTCGCCGTATTCGGGATCCTCGCGGTGCTGGTGCTCGAGTTCGGCAGTTTCCGCTCGATGCTGATCGTATTTGGTGTCGTGCCGCTCGGCATCACCGGCGGACTGGTGGCACTCTTCGTGTCCGGCTACACGCTGTCCTTCACATCGTTGATCGGCATGATTGCGCTGGTCGGAATCGAGATCAAGAATTCGATCCTGCTGGTGGATTTCACCAACCAGCTGCGCGAAAAAGGCCGCGCGCTTGACGATGCGATCGCGGAAGCGGGCGAAGTGCGCTTCCTGCCGATCCTGCTGACTTCGCTGACCGCAATCGGCGGCCTGACGCCGCTCGCGATCCAGGGTTCGGGCCTCTATTCGCCGCTCGCAATCGTGATCATCGGCGGCCTGATCAGCTCGACACTGCTGGCACGGCTGGTGACGCCGGTGATGTACAAGCTGCTGCCGCCCGGCATTGAAAAGGAAGATGCGACGATTCTGGCGCCGGCCGCGGCCGCCGCACGTTAAGGGTCACCCTTGCCCTAAGCCTTCCATGATTGCCAGATGAGCGACAAGCCAGCAAGAAGGAAAAAACTGCGAGGCATACTTCACCCAGGGACTCTCCAACGTAGTTTCCGAGGTACACGTTCAGGCCCAGGAACACCGCTGCAAGGCCGCCCTTTGCCTCGGCACCTGACTAAGCATAGGCATCTGTCAACTTCCAGTGGACGCTCGGCCATCGCGTTAGCCCCAGACACATGGCGAGAGCATCGAGTGACGCAGCGATAAGCGCAAACGTCATGCGACCGCGACTTGACGGGCACGAACGCCAGTGCGCCGACGACGAAGCCCAGGCCTCCAACGATGACCACCAGGCGGTTCTTCATTCACATTTCCCTTGCGCGCGGCTTTAGCGACGTCCGAGTGGAGCGCGCGGTCAGGCCTCACAACCAACGGCGAACTCTGGTTTGGTAGGAGGTGAAAGACTCGCCGAACATGGCGCGCAATGCCTTTTCCTCGGGCACGATCTGAAAGCACGTGATGTAAAGCACGAACATCACAGGTCCGAGGAGTGCCCAGGCTGACGAGAGAAATACCGCCCAGGCGACCAGCATAGCCAAGAAACCCGCGTACATCGGATTGCGGGTGATGCGGTAGACGCCATCGGTAACCAATGCCGAAGTCGTTTCAGGTTTAAGTGGGTTTACCGTGGTTTGCGCGCGCCTGAATGCGATAACACCGCCGAGGCCAAAAGCACATCCAGTTGTCAGCAGTACGGCTGCGACGGCCAGGCGCACGTAAGCAGGCACATCGACAGGTGACGTTTCCGAAGAAATAGCCCACATACCGATACCGAGCAGTAGCCCGACTATTGGCGGCGGCACCCTAAGGTCTAGTAAACCCATCTTGGCTATGAGGCTCAACGTCCGCGTTGAGCGGCCGACCGCCGCCCGCTACTGAGCGCCGCGGGCGCAAAATTGTGCTCGGCGCCCGCAGCGCACAGCCGAAGGTTTTTCACGACCCGCTCCAACACGATGTTAGAGATCATTCGCAGCGTGCTGCGGCTGCCAGAATTGCACCTTCAGAAGGCGGTGGTGACCGTACCAGATAGCTAGTCCGTGGCTCCGTCTCGCCAGGAACCAACGTCTCCATCCGCAGTCTTTCTCCTGCAATGAAGAACCGCTCGGGATCCCGCAAATACTCATCGGAATAGTTGCCCTGAACAATTTCCCCACGACTTAAGGTTAGTACCGAATTGCGATACGACCCTTTATGTAACCTGAGTCCTATTATCTGGCCTTGAAACCTGCCAACGCGGAGTCCGCAAGCGCCGAAGTACTTCGGCCGCAGAAACCAACCAGAACTGAAGGTCTTGGTCTCTCCGTTGATGGTCACAGTATTGCTCGCTTCAGGCATCCACCAGCCATGCATTGCGGAGCCACTGGCGCACGAGAGAATCATTGGCGCGAGAACGGCGATTGCCAAAAGTCGGTGGTTGACCATCAATGATCTCTAACGCTCGCGATCAGCGGCGACGTGTAGTCGGCGCGCCGAGTTCGACCAAGAACCAGGACCGGAAGCGGGATCCGGAGATGCATCAGACGGCGAAGGGCCAGCAGTGGTATTTCGGCATGAAGGCGCACATCGGCGTCGACAGCCGGACCAAGCTCGTGCACACGATCCTCGCGTCCGCTGCCAACGTGCACGATCGCGAGGCGCTGCCGTACTTGCTGCATGGCAACGAGACGCGGGTCTGGAGCGACCAGGGGTATCAGGGTCAGACCGCCATCATTCATGCGCGGGCCCCGAACGCCAAGGACTTCACGAACCGCCGGTATCGCCACCACGGGCGCATCAATGAGATCGAGAAGGCGAAGAACCGCAACAAGTCGCGAGTGCGCGCGAAGGTTGAGCATGTATTCGGCGTAATCAAGAACATCTTTGGCTTCCGCAAGACTCGCTATCGGGGCTTGGCCAAGAATCTGCACCGACTGGAAGTGACCGCTGCGCTTGCCAACCTGTTCATCGTCCGACGACGCTTGCTGAATGCGTAGGACACGTGTCGATGGAAGTTGGGAAAGACGCGATCTGGATGCAAAAAACGCGCGGCCCGCGCACCAACCCGAGCCGTTCGGCGCGTTCAACCCGAAATCTCTCCCTCGGCTTGCTGTCATGACCAGTTCTTCAGAGTTTCCTTAGGTGTCGTGTCAGGCAGCCACGCGGGATACCCGCAAATCCTTACGTCGCTTTTCGGCATGCCACAGGTCGTACTGCGTCTGCTGGTTCATCCAGCTCTCAGAACTAGTGCCAAAAGCAATCGACAGCCGCACCGCCATCTCCGGGCTAATGCCAGCACGACCATTGAGCAAAGCCGACAACGTCTTGCGGCTGATGCCCAAAGCGGCTGCTGCATCGGTGACCGAAAGATCCAGCGGCTCAAGACAGAGCTTGCGGATGATCTCGCCAGGGTGGGGAGGGTTGTGCATCCTCATGGGTTACCTCAGTGATAATCCTCGTAATCGACGTCCACTGCATCCTTGCCTTCAAATCGAAACGTGATTCGCCAATTGGCGCGAACCGTTACGGACCTAGTACCGCTGCGACCGCCTTTCAAGGGGTGAAGTTTCAGACCCGGCAAGGCGATATCGCCTGGCGTCGTAGCGGCATTCAGTGTTCCCAAGATCAGGCTCAACCGTTCCGCATGCTGAGCTTGGATCCCGGCCCGCGCTCAGCGGCGGCGCGCCGCTTGCTGATCCAAAACCTGTGGGAGCTGCTTGCAGTCCCTGCAAGCGGCATGACGACGCGAGCCGAACGCTGCATCGCATAGTCAGGCCGCGGTTACCTTGAGCGTTTCCACGCCTCGGAGATCAACGCTTCGCTTCGCTTGCCACAAGTCATAGCTGTGCTGCATGGCAAGCCAGCTCTCAGCGGACCGACCGAGGCACTTCGACAG
>JANNTO010000325.1:0-3232 GCA_031403675.1 Gammaproteobacteria bacterium
AGCAGGCCGATTGAGTGCGGGAAATGGATCTCGCGCTGCATTTCGAGCCGGTTGCCGCGGCCGATCGCGAGCGAACTCGTCGCCCACTCACCGACGCCGTCAAGCGTCAGCACGGCAGCCTCGTCATAGGGTGATGGGTAGTAGGCGCTGGCCGCGTGGCTCAGGTGATGCTCGCCGAACAGCAGGCGCTCGAACCAGGGAGCTTTCGGGTCCACTTTCTTCAGTTCCCGGATCAACAGATCCTTCAGGAACAGTTTTTCGCGCAGCCATAACGGAATCGCGATCCGGAACGAGCGGAACCCGCGCGGCGCGAAGGCGAGGTAGGTCTCAAGCAGGCGCTCGAACTTCAGGAACGGCTTGTCGTAGAACGCAACGTGGTCGAGATCGGTGGCCTTGATGCCCGCCTCAGCCAGGCAGTAAGCCACCGCATTGTGAGGGAAGCGCGCGTCGTGCTTCTTGCGCGTGAAGCGTTCTTCCTGGGCGGCAGCCACGATCTCGCCGTCGCGCAGCAGTGCCGCCGCGCTGTCGTGGTAGTACGCGGAGATGCCGAGGACGTAGGCCATGTCAGAACAGCGTGTAGATGAAGGGCGCGACCGCCGAGCCTTGGGACAGCACGATCAGCGCTCCCAGCAATGCCATGGCGATCAGAGTCGGCGCCAGCCAGAACTTCTTGCGAATCCGCAGAAAGGACCAGAACTCTTTCAGGAATGACAGCATCTCGGTTGGACTCCCTAGAACTGGCGGGTCATCGTGGCGTCGGGCTTGCCCGGTGGTACCCGATGAACCCAGTAACTCTTGGCATCGGGATCGAAGCGGCGGTGCAGGGGGTCCTTGCCGCACAGGCGCAAGATCAGGCCGGTCGGTACGACGGCGATGCAATAGACAATAAACAGCATGATCGGGCTGATGACCCGGCCCAGCAGCAAACCAAAGGCCATCCACAGGCGGTTCAGGGGTGCAAGGCTGCGGGGCATGAAGATAGCCGGGATCAGGAAGATGGCCGCCACAGCGAGCGCCCAGAGGCGCACAGGGCCATCCTTCAACAGGGGCCAGCAGCCGATGACCCCGAACAGGATCGTGATCACGATGCCGAACGTGCGATCAGAACCCCGCTCGGGACCCGAGGCATGGGCGGTCAGGTCGGCCAGCGTGCCGCTGTCTTTCTTAGCCGTGGACATAACTCAATTATGCTTGAAATCGTCCGGCTGTACGCCGTGACGATTCAACAGTTTGTAGAAATCCGTGCGATTCCGGCCGGCCAGTTTTGCGGCCTGCGTCACATTGCCGCGGGTGATCTGCAATAGCTGCACCAGGTAATTGCGCATGAACTCGTCGCGCGCCTGGTCGAAGGTCGACAGTTGCGGCGCCGTGCCGCTGCCGAGCGCGCGCTGCACCAACTCAGTGCTGATCACCGGGCCGGTCGCAAGCGATGCGGCGTGCTGGAGAAGTGTGGCGAGCTGGCGCACATTGCCGGGCCAGTCGCCGACCATCAGGAGTTCGAGTGCCTCCGGCGCCAGCACGTGACGATTACCGGTCTGGCGCGCCAGTTCGTCAAGAAAATGCGCGGCGAGCAGCGGCACGTCGTCCCGGCGCTGTGACAGCGACGGCAAGTCAATTCGGCTAACGCTCAGCCGATAGAAAAGGTCTTCGCGGAAGCGACCACGACCGACCAGTTCCTGCAGGTTGCGATTGGTGCCGGAAATGATCCGCGTGGGCTCGGTATCGAGCATGCCATTCAGCGCCATCTGCAGGTCGAGTGGCAGGTCAGCGATCTCATCCAGAAACAGCGTGCCGCGTGGCGCGTTGACCGGCGGCGCAGCATCCGTCTCGCGCCGGCCAAGCAGCGCCGCCTGCAGCGATTCGATCGTCGCAGTGGCGCACGCAAGGGTCGAGAAACGCGCGCCGCGCCGCGCGCTCGCCTGGTGGACTGCGCGGGCGATCTGCGCCTTGCCGGTGCCTGGCGCGCCTGTGATCAGCAATGGCGCATCGGACCCGGCCGCCATCAAGGCCTGCGATAGCCGTTCTTCCATGACCGGATTGCGCGTGATGATGCCGGCGCGCCAGTCTTCGGTAACGCCGGCGAAACCCGAGACCTTTAGCGCCGCTTCGATCTGCTCGAGCAACTGATTTTTCTCGACTGGCTTGGTGAGAAACGCGAAAGCGCCGCTCTTGGTCGCGGTCACTGCGTCCGGAATTGTCCCGTGTGCGGTCAGCAGGATGACCGGCAGGGCCGGGTAGCGGCCCTGCAGTTCCTTCAGCAATCCGATGCCATCCTTGTCCTTCATGCGCAGATCGGTGACCAGCACGTCGGGCTGGAAGCGCGGTACGGAGGATAGCGCCTGGCTCGCGCTCTCGCAGGCGGCGACCTCGAATCCCTCGGAACGCAGGCGAATGGTGAGGAGTCGTAACAGGCCTGGATCGTCATCGACCAGCACAATGCGCGCGCGGCGCCCAAGTGGTGTCTTCATGGCTTGCGTGCGCCGGCATTGCCTTCAAGCGCAGCGATTGCCTCGAGTTTGGCGCGGGCCTCTTCGAGTTCACGACGCAATCGCTCCTTCTCAGCAGTTTCCTGCTGCAGGCGGCGATTCAGACTCGCAATTCGGTCGCGCTCACCGGTACTCGTGTCGCTTCGCAATGCGGCATTTTCCTGCGTTAGCGCCAGGCGCGAATCGAGTTCGCGCACAATCAGTTGCGCGAGTGCACGCTCGGAATCGAGCAGAGTCTCCGGAGCAGCCAACGCCTCGCCGAGCAGGCGGCGCGCACCTTCAGAATCGGTGCCGGAGTGACTGGGTACCGCGAGCACAAAGGCGTAACTCAGCCGATTGCGCGTCGACGGATCGACCAGGTAGGCCGCCCGCGTGGTCTCCAGTATCTCTGCCTGCACGGCCGCACCCCCGCGGCCCAGGCGGTCGAGTACCGCAAGATACTCCGCGACCACCTGGCCGCCATCCACTACCGGCGCCGGTGGCGGTTCCTTGCGGCGTTTGAGCCCAGTCCAGTCATCCACGGCGCCGCATCCGGTGCAAAGCGACGAGATTAGCGCCAGCGCGAGGAGTCGTTCACGCCGCATTGGCGGACTCCTTGCGCTGCGCCGTCGGCAGTCGGATGCGCAGATGGGCACCCGGATACTGACCATCCACGATCTCAATCGTGCCGCCATGCGCCTGCACGAATTCGCGCACGACCGACAGGCCGATGCCGGTGCCTTTGAGCGGGCCACCCTGCGGCGCCT
>JANNTO010000326.1:0-9311 GCA_031403675.1 Gammaproteobacteria bacterium
CACCCCCGGGGCCGCCCTGCATCGTTACCCCGTCCCCCAACTTCAAAAAAACCCCCCCCGGCCCCCCCGCGGGCGGGGGCCGCATCGGACCAGTTCAGACTCGAATCAGGGCCTGTCGATCTTGAAGACCGGCGAGGTCCAGATCTCGAAGTCCGCTGGGTTCGTTCTGTCGCCCAGCGCCTTCAACACAGACAGCGTCACCACATAGTCACCATCCGGTACCGTGAAGAGCTTCGGTGGGCCGTCCAGCGGGCCACCCAGGCGGAAGGTATTGCCGTCAAACTCGAAGGCAAAGAAACCGCCCGCTGACGTATTGCGGCCGACGTACTGCTCATCCGCAAATTCGAAATAGCGCGTACCGTCAATTGCCGTCACAGACAACTGGACGCGTTCCGACTGGTGATCCAGATGCGCCAGGAAGATCGGGATGTCATCCCCAACCATCGTGTAGGTCGCGCCAGTCGCGTTCCGGTTGACGAAGCTCGGCCCGACGATCTGCGCCAGCCACGGGAACCCGTTTGCCGTCGGCGTAAGCACTACGAGCGACTGGTAGTCACCGATAAAGCCGGCGTACGGCACGCTGTATGCCTGTCCGCCACCCTCCGGTGTCAGGTCGATGTAACCACCGTACTGACCCTGATTCGGGGCCGTGGCGGCGGTAATCGTCACGTCGACCGCGGCTGAACCACCCGCAGGGACCGTCACGCTGCCAGCGCTGAACGCAGCCGTGGCGTCGGACCCGAAGTAGGTGACCGCTTGATAGTTCGTCAGGCTCTTCGGGCCGGTCGAAATGGCTGTCCGATGCGACAGGTTGAGCGTCACCGACGAAGCGCCGCGGTTCCTGATCGTCAGTGTCCGTGTCTGCGGACCCGCCTGGCTTTCGCCGAGTGACAACTCGCCGGGTGCTATATCGACCGGCGCGAGGATCGCGTCATCGATGTCAAGCATGCCGGCGCCCTGCCGGTGGACATTGTCCAGAAGCCCGCTGCCCGGACTGAGATTCCAGAGCGTCGGATTAGCGCTGTTCTGCAAGCGCGCAAGCACTTCCTTGGGTTCAAAGCTCTGCTTGTGCTTCCTTCTTTCCGGAATACCCGGCTTGGCCTGCAACAGCAATGCGACCGCGCCCGCGACATGCGGAGACGACATCGAAGTACCGCTATTATTGCCGTAACCGCCCTGTTCAAGCGGAACAGTCGAGAAAATCGAACCGCCAGGCGCGCCGAGATCCGGCTTAATTGTGAGGTCGGCTGCCAAGCCGAAGGAACTGAATCCGGAGATAAGCCCACCGGTCGGATTCGGCGTGCTGGTCAGCATGCTCGTCCAGGTCATTGTCGTCGCTCCGCCGGCGATGCGACCGTCGATCAACGCACCGTCAGCAGCGGTGACCATCACCACCGGAATCGTAATGGCTGGCGTACCGGCAACCGTCGGGCTCACAAAACCCGCAGCGTTGTTGTAGAGCACGACCGCTGCGGCTCCGGCATTTCGCGCATTCGTCGCTTTGACGAAGAATCCACAGGTCCCGCGGCGAATCAACACGGCCTGACCGGCCAACGAACCGGCGGCGAGGGCCGCGCAACCGTCATTGGCGGTTGTCGTCGTGCCGGTCCTTGCCATCGGCAGGCTGCTGCTGGTCGGGGGCGTTGGGGCGCCCGATGCTGCGGTGTAGCCAATCGCGGCGTTGTCCGGCGACACAGTAAAGGCCGGTTGCGTGACACGCGTGTTGTCGTAGGACGCAACGCCGATCACATCGGCACCGACGCCTGGGGCGCCGGCTGCATAGACGCCATCCGGCGCGCCGCCGCCAGGACCGTTATTGCCAATTGAAGCAACAACAACCATGCCGCCCCGCAGCAGGCGGGTCGCGGCTGCGGCAGTCGGGTACCCCGGATGCTGTGCGCGTGCGCCGATGCTCATATTGAGCACCTGCATGCCATCGGCCAGCGCGCGCTCCATCGCCGCCAGCATGATGTCGGAAGTCGTTGAGCCGGCGCAGCCGAACACACGATAGGCGCCAAACATGACGCCGGGCGCGACGCCCTTGACCGTGCCGTTCGCCCCGACGATGCCGCTTACATGTGAACCGTGGCCACCGCAGTCATCTGGATAGGCGTCCGGCACCGGGGTCTCGGCGCCCGTGAAAGCGTCGCCAACGAAATCCCATCCAGCGACGACGCGGGCCGTTGGGAACACCGCGCTGTTACTGCGCTGGACCCCATCGCCCCCAAGATCGGCGTGGTCGTAGTCGATGCCGGTGTCCATCACCGCCACCTTGATACCAGCGCCCGTATAGCCCAGCGAGTTCTGGACGATATCAGCGCCAGTCATTGCAATGGCGTTCGCCAGATCGGGGGCGGCACCCGCGACCGGATTGAACTCGGGGGCGTCGATCAACTCGACTGGCCAAACAGCCTTGACGCCTGGCAGCGCAGCCAGCCTGGCGCGTTGAGACGAGCCTGCCTTGACCGAGAAACCATTGAATAGCGTGTCATATGAGCGCCGCGCCGTGAAAATGATGCCCTCAGCGTCTGCGGCAGCGAGGAATCTGGCTTTTTCAGCCCGCACATTTGCCAGGCTGTTGCCATCAACGGTCGGCCGGCCAAAAAGTTCGATAAACCACAGACTTCCACTCTCAGCCTCGCTCACGGAAACCGATTCCTGCGCGCCGGCCGTTGCAAGACCAAATGTCAGCACGAGCGCGCTGCATATCGCGGCCGCGTATAACGACTTCTTCATCGGTGAAGCTCCATTAAGTTCGAAGATGGCCATCCCCAGATCGGCGGCTTGTTCTACCGCTCGTTCAGTTACTGCGATCTATACCATTATCCGCGGGCCGCGTCACATTTTTGGCAGTGCGGGAGTGACATAAGCTGGCGGCGCTCAGCCGCAATCTTCCGCCCGCCCGCCGACCAACGAGCCGGTCAGTTCCGAAACCGATGCAAATCCTGTACCGCGCAGGTAATCGGCGATGCCAATGTTGATCTTCGAACAAAGTAGCGGATCGTAGAACAATCCCGTGCCGACACCGACCGCAGTTGCGCCGGCAATGAGGAACTCGATCGCATCGGCGGCAGTCGTGATGCCGCCCTGGCCGATGATCGGCACGCGCTTCGGCCCCGCGACCTCGTGCACCTTCTTCACCATCAGCAATGCGATTGGTTTGATCGCCGGTCCCGAGATGCCGCCCTGCACATTGCCGATGACGGGGCGCCTCGTTTGCACATCGACCACCATGCCGGAGATCGTATTGATGACCGCGAGCGCATCGCTGCCTGCTTCGATGCAGAGGCGCGCATTTTCACGAATATCGGTCTGGTTCGGCGACAACTTCGTGATCAGCGGTTTCTTCGTGACCTTGCGGCAGGCGGCGACGACCCGCGCGCTCATCTCAGGATAGTTGCCGAACTGCACGCCGCCTTCCTTGACGTTCGGGCAGGAGATGTTGATCTCCATCGCATCGATGGGCGAGTCGTCGAAGCGGCGCGTGACTTCGGCGTACTCATCGATCGTCGAGCCGCAGACATTGGCAATGAAGCGCGTCTCGCTGAAATCGAGCGTCGGCAGGATCCGCCGCACTACGTGATCGACGCCCGGATTCTGCAAGCCGATCGCATTGATCATGCCCATCGGTGTTTCGGTCACCCGATGCGGTGGATTACCGAGCCGTGGCTGGTCGGTTGTGCCCTTCAGCACGATCGCACCGACGTTGCGGTTTGAGAAACCCTCGACGCGCGTGTATTCCTCGCCGAAGCCGACGCATCCGGACAGCAGCACGATGGGCGAGGCGAACTTCAGTCCACAGAAGTCGAGGGCGAGCGAGGGGGCGGGCGAGGCGACGTCCACACCGCGTATCATAAGAGGGGACGGTCCCCTTTTCCTCCGAGCCGAAAAAGGGGACAGTCCCCCGGGTGTTCCACGTCGTCCTGTTCGAACCCGAGATCCCGCCGAACGCCGGCAACATCATCCGGCTCTGCGCCAATACCGGCGCGACCCTGCATCTGGTGCGGCCGCTCGGATTCTCCCTGGACGACCCGCGCGTGAAACGCGCAGGGCTCGATTATCACGAGCTCGCGCGGGTGCACGAGCATCCGGATCTGCCGGCCTGCCTGGCAGCACTCGACGGCGCCCGTGTGTTCGCAGTCGAGACGGGGGGCGGGCAACGCCACGACGAACCGCGCTACCAGGCCGGCGACGTATTCCTGTTCGGCCGCGAAACGAGCGGCCTGCCGCGAGAGCTGCTGACCGACTGGCCAGCCGACCGACTGATCCGGCTGCCGATGGTTCCCGGCAACCGCAGCCTCAACCTCTCGAACGCCGTTGCAGTCGTGGCCTTCGAGGCCTGGCGCCAGCTTGGCTTCGCTGGCGGCGGCTAGCAGTTCGTAAGTCGCGCGGTCCCGGCGGCCGGCCCGCGCGACCAGCGGCGGCACGCCCGCCCCACGCGAGGTGGCGGGGTTCTCGCGAGTGAACTCGTAAGTTCCGGCGGAGTTCACGAGCGAGAAACCCCGCCGGATCCCGCGGGCGCCGGGTGCGAAATCGGTGGATTGCGCGATCAGTTCTCGGGCGTGACTACGCGCTGGAGCATGGACTCGACGACGCTCTGGATCGGCACGCCCTGGTGCAGCACCGCGTAAATACTCCGGCAGATTGGCATATCGACGCCATGCTTCTCGGCCACCGCATGGACCGCCTTCGCCGCGTGATAACCCTCGACCACCTGCCCGATCTCTGCGATCGCCTGGTCCACCGGCTGGCCCGCCGCGAGCGCGCGGCCGAAGCGCCGGTTGCGAGATTGATCATCGGTGCAGGTCAGCACCAGGTCGCCGAGTCCGGCAAGACCCATGAGTGTCTCGGGCTTTGCGCCGAGCGCGACGCCGAGTCGCACCATTTCGGCGAGCCCGCGCGTGATCAGGAATACGCGGCTGTTGGAGCCGTAGCCGAGACCGTCTGAAACGCCAGTGGCGATCGCAATCACATTCTTGATCGCGCCACCGATCTCGACGCCGACAATGTCGGACTGCGTGTAGGCGCGGAATCCCTCGCAGGAGATCCGCTCCGCGAGCGCGAGCGCAAATGCGCCATGCGATGAGGCGACTGCGATCGCAGTCGGCAAGCCCAGCCCGACTTCGCGGGCGAAAGTCGGGCCCGACAGCACCGCGATTGGCACTCCGGGTCCGAGCACCTCGGCGACCACCTGATGCGGCAATTTGCCGGTCGCGAGTTCGAAGCCCTTACTGGCCCAGGCGACGCGTGCGTGCGGGCCGAGCATCGGCTTGATCTGCTGCAACACGGACCGCAACACGCTGGACGGCACGACCAGCACAACGTCATCACCGCTCGCAACCGCCTTGGCCAGGTCGGCCTCGATCGCAAGCGAGGGTGGGAATTCGGCGCCCGGCAGATAGCGCTCATTGCGCCGCACGCGCGCCAGCACTTCCGGCTCGTCCTCCGCGCGGCCCCACAGCACCGTCGGTTCGCCGCCGCGCGCGAACTGGATCGCGAGCGCCGTTCCCCAGGAACCGGCGCCCAGCACCACGATCGGCCGCATCCGGACTCCGCTCAGTTGGTCTGTTCGGGCGTCGGCGCAGCTTGCAACTTGCGTGCGGCTTGTTCCTGCAGTGAACGCTCGAACAGCGCGTCGAAATTGACGTGCGGCAGCAGGAACGGCGGGAAGCCGCCCTTGGTGACGACGTCCGACACGGTCTGGCGGATATACGGGAACAGGATGTTGGGCGCGAACGAGCCGAGGATGCGGCGCGTCTCGTCGACGCCAAAACCGCGTACCACGAACACGCCAGCCTGCTTGACCTCGGCGAGATAGACGGCGACGTCGCCATTCTTTGCCTCGAGGGTCACAGACAACACGACTTCATGGGCGTCTTGCCCCACGTTGTTCGAAGTCGTGGCGAGATTCAGCGAAATCTTGGGGTCCTGCGCCTGCGCCGGCAGGAATGGACCTTTCGGTGATTCGAATGAAAGATCCTTGATATAGACCGTCTGCAGCGCGACTGCCTGGCCCTGGCCATTGGCAGCTGCATCGCCCGCGCCCGCCGGAGTAGTGGTGTTTTCATCAGCCATCGTCATTCCTCACTTGTATTAATCTCAGAAGCTCGCGGTTCTGGTCCAGGGCGGTCAATTCATCGGCACCACCCACGTATTGTCCGCCGATGTAAACCTGCGGCAGCGTGCGCCGTCCGCTCTTCGCCAGCAACTCTTCCCGCAAACCCGGTTGGTCCTCGACACTGACCTCGGTATGGACAACCCCGCGGCGCTCGAGCAGCGCAAGTACGCGCAGGCAATGGCCGCAGAAACTTGCCGTGTATACGGTGACCACGGGCACCGCCACGCTTCAGCCCTTCACGACCGGCAAATTCTCCTGCTTCCAGGCCGCGAGCCCGCCACGCAGGCTGAACACATTCTTGGTGCCGGCGCGCGCCAGCGTTCGCAATGCCGCGCCGGTCGTCCCGCCGTTATCGCAATACAGCACCAGCGTCTTCCCCGCGAGCCGCTCGAGCGACTTCGGATCGGCCGCGAGCTGGTCGCCTGGAACATTGCGCGCCCCCTCGATATGGCCATCCTTGAACAGGTTGGCCGAGCGCAGGTCTACCAGCACGGCACCGGTGTTCATCATCCGGATCGCCTCGTTAGGCGCGACCGCGGCGGCGCCTGCGCCACGCTGACGCAGCTCATAGCCGAGCGCCAGCAGCGTCATCAGTACGGCGGCGCCCGCCAGCAACGGATGATTGATGAAATAATCGAGCAGTTGGTCCATGGAGCGGGTCGCGGGTCGGCCGCGCGACCGAGGGTAAAAAACGGCCGCGCATTATATCAGCGCCGCCGGGGCGGTCCGGGCAATGCCAATGATGGGGTATATTCCCTGATAAAACATAAGGTTATGGTGTTGTTGCGGCTCGGCTCGGCCGGTGCCGGAATACTGCTGCTGCTGGCAGCCGTCAGCGCCTGGCCGGCGGACAGCAATCCGGAGCAGGAACTCCGGCAGGTTCGCGAGCGCATCGAGGAACTGCAGCGCGCGGTGCGCCGCGATACCGACCGTCGAGATGCGTTGTCCGGACAGTTGCGCGACGCGGAAGAAAATGTGCGCGGCGCCCGGGGTCGCCTCGGTAATGTCAGAAAACGCCTGGCACAAAGCGACGCGCGCCTGCAAAAACTCACTGCGGAACGGCTGCGGCAAGAGCACACGCTCGGCGAACAGCGCGCGGCGCTCGCCAGCCAGTTGCGGACTGCGTACATGGGTGGGCGCGAGGAACAGGTGAAGCTGCTGCTCTCCCAGGAAGATCCGGCGGCATTCGGGCGCATGTTGGTCTACTACTCCTATCTGGGTCGCGCGCGCATCGGGAAAATCGCGGAAATCCAGGCGCTGGTCACCACACTCGAGGAAGCAGCGGCAGAAGAAAGCAGCGAACGCGGGCGCCTCGCTGCGCTCGAAGCCGACAGCCGCAAGGAATTGTCGTCCGTCGATGCCGCGCGCAATGAACGAAGCCGCGCGCTGCGCACCATGAACGCGCAGCTCCGCAGCAGCAGCGATTCGATTGCAAAACTGAAGCGCGAAGCGGCGGCACTCGAAAAACTGATTTCTGATCTGCGCAAGGCACTGCGGGACCTGCCGCCGACCGCCGGACAGGCGTTTGAAACGGTGCGCGGGCGACTCGCATGGCCGGTGGCGGGCCGCATCGTGGCCCGTTTTGGCCAGGCCCGGGGCGGGGGCCTTAAATGGAATGGCGTGATGATCGAAACCGCGCGCGGCACCGACATTCGCGCGCTCTACGATGGCCGCGTCGCTTATGCGGACTGGTTGCCTGGAATGGGGCTCCTGCTGATCATCGACCATGGCGGCTACATGAGCCTGTACGCGCACAACGAGCAGCTTTTCAAGGCCCCCGGCGATCGCGTCGAAGGCGGCGAAGTGGTCGCCACGGTCGGGGACAGCGGTGGGCGAAGCGAGCCCGGCCTGTACCTTGAAATCCGTCGCGGCGCCAAGGCGGTCGACCCGGTACCCTGGTTCCGGCGGGCCACCCCCTAGCCCCGGATTCGACCCCCTCCAAACTGCGGATTACGTCAAAGACGGCCCGGCCGGCATCGGCGAGGCTGCGTTACAAGGCCGGCATTGCGCCGGTCCGGGGGAAGCGAGTCCACCGTGGTATCTGTTGCACCTTCGGAATTGCCGCAGCATCTCGCGAGCGCAAAACCCAATCTGGATCCGTACGGGCAACTGTTGCGGATGCTGATGCCGCGCGCGCTCGGTATTGGTTTCTACGATGCCAGGGGTGCTCCGCTGTGGGTGGCGGACGGCTACGACGGACCCGATCCGCTGCCGCTGGTGCAGGCCGCGCTCACCAAGGTTCCGCCCGCGACCACCGCCCGCATCGACGGCTTTGGCCAGGACCATGAGGGTGCGCCCGCCTACGTGTTCCGCCTTCGCAACAGCGAAGGCGACGTCATCGCGGTCGCCACGCTCCTGACCCGGGATGGCGAGAATCGCCCGTATTCATTCGTACAGCACCTGGTGCAGCCGGCACTCGAATGCCTGCAGCGCGAGCTCGAAGCGCGAACCAGCGTCGGCCTCCTGACGCGCGACCTGCTGTCACGCGACGAGGACCTCGACTTGCTGCTCCGCATCGCGCCGGACGATCCCGAAAGTCCGTTGCAGGGCGACGAGCTCGGCGCGCTGGTGCAGACCTGCGTGGATCATCTGGGCTGCACGCTGGGCGCGCTGGTCGTGCCCGAGCGCAATGTCGCGATCTGCAAGGCCCCGAACGGCGAAAAGCCGCAGGTCGAGATCCTGACCAAGATTCACCGGCACCTGCTCAACTGGGCACAGCTGCAGCGGCGCAACCTCGTAATCAACAAGATAAAGGTGCGCCCGATCGAATTGCCGCCGTACAAGATTCTGTGCACGCCAGTCCGCCATGCCTCCGGCCGCGTGGTCGGATTCCTGGTGATGTTCCGCGAGGAAGACGCCCCGAGTTTCGAGCCGCGCACCGAACGCCTGGTCGAACTGCTGGCGCGCAAGACTACGGCAACGCTGCAAAACAACTTTGACGCGTTGACTGCGCTGCTGACCCGTTCCGCATTCGAGACCCAGGTGCGCGCCTTGCTGGCGTCGCGCCGCGAAGCCATGGCGGAGTGCGTCCTCTACATCGATGTCGATCGAATGCACGTGGTCAACGACAACTTCGGCATGCACATCGGCGATGAACTGATCGGCAAGGTGGCCGAGGTGCTGCGCAAGAAATCACGGCCTGGCGCGCTCGCAGCACGCATCGCCGGCGATCGATTCGCGATCTTCCTGCCGA
>JANNTO010000327.1:0-2119 GCA_031403675.1 Gammaproteobacteria bacterium
GCGCTCGGTCTCGAGCTCGATGCACGCGGATTCGGCATGGGCATGCGCGGCAAGCGCTTTGCCCTGGTGATCGAGGACGGTACAGTGAAGCAGGTTCACGTCGAGGCGCCGGGCGAGTTCAAAGTGTCCAGTGCCGACTACATCCTGGGACAACTCTGATGTCATTCCCCGATCCATCACTGCTTTACACAGCCCTGCTCGGGTTGCTGCTGATTGCACTGTCGGTCAACGTGGTACTGGCGCGCCGCCGCTATCGTGTGGGGCTTGGCGTCGGCACCGAGGAGGGCATGCAGCAGGCGGTGCGCGTGCAGGCCAACTTCGCCGAGTACGTGCCGTTCGCGGTCATCCTGCTGATACTCGCGGACCTGAGCGACCTGCCAATAACGGCCGTGCATGCGGCCGGAATCCTGTTGCTGACCAGCCGGATATTGCACGCCTGGGGACTTTCGCACAGCCCGGGCCGCAGCTTCGGACGTTTCTATGGCACCGCCGGCACCTGGCTGGTGATCATCGGCCTGTCGCTGTGGCTGTTGTACGTGGCTATAGATTTTTCTCGATTTCAGGGATCAGGCTGAACAGGTCGCCCACCAGGCCGTAGTCCGCGATCTCAAAGATTGGCGCTTCCGCGTCCTTGTTGATCGCGACGATCGTGCGCGCATCCTTGATGCCGGTCAGATGCTGGATCGCACCGCTGATCCCAATCGCGATGTAAAGCTCCGGCGCGATGATCTTGCCGGTCTGGCCGACCTGCAGTTCGTTCGGGGCGTAGCCGGCATCCACTGCGGCACGCGAAGCGCCGAGCGCCGCGCCGAGGCGATCCGCGAGCCGCTGGATCAGTGCGAAATTTTCCTTGCTGCCGAGCGCACGACCGCCGGAGACGACACGCTTCGCGGTCTGCAGGTCGGGCCGGTCGCTGCGCGCAGCTGAAACGGACACGAAGCGCGTATGGGTCGGCAGCGTGACATCGAGGGTGGGCGTCTCGATCGGTGCTGACGCGCCTGCCGCGGCGGACTGGAACGACGCCACGCGCACGGTCGCGACGAGTTGTTGTCCCGGCTGCACCTCGACGGTCGCAATCGCATTGCCGGCGTACACTGGTCGGCGAAATCGCGTGGCCGACTCGACCGCCATCACATCGCTGATCTGCGGCGCACCAAGCAGTGCGGCGACGCGCGGCATCAAGTCCTTGCCGAAGGTCGTCGTCGGGCCGAGCACATGGCTGTATCCGGCCGCGAGCCGGGCAACCTGGGGCGCGAGTATGGCCGCAAGGGCTGGTTCATTGGCCGGATTTCGCACCAGCAGCACGCGCGCCACGCCGCCGATTGTTGCGGCAGCCGCGGCTACGGCGGCACCGTCCACTGCCAGCACGACGACACTGATTTCCGCGTCAGGAATGGCAGCGGCGCAGCTCACGCATTTCGCAACGGAGGCGTTGATTTTTCCGCCGACATGCTCGGCGACCACCAGGATGCGGTTCATCAGACCAGCCCCTTCTGGCGGAGCGCCGCGACCAGTTCCGCAGCATCCTTGACCATCACGCCCTTTTGTCGCTGCGGCGGCGATTCGTATTTCAGTGCCGTGAGCTGGGTTGCGGCGTCAATGCCGAGTGATGCGAAATCCATGACATCAAGCGGCTTCTTCTTCGCCTTCATGATGTCGGGCAGCTTGATGTAGCGCGGCTCGTTGAGCCGCAGATCGGTAGTGCAGACGGCCGGCAAATCCACCTCAATGACCTCAAGCCCGGCGTCCACTTCGCGTGTCACTCGGGCCGTGTCGCCCTGCAATTCAATCTTCGATGCAAACGTTGCCTGCGGGCGATCCCACATTGCGGCCAGCATCGGGCCGGTCTGGCTGCGGTCATCATCGATCGCCTGCTTGCCGAGGATGACCAGCAGCGGCTGCTCCTGCAGGACAATCTTCAACATCGCGCGTGCCACCGCGGGCGTGTCGAGTGCCTGTTGCGACTTGATCAGGATGGCCCGGTCCGCGCCCATGGCGAGCGCATTGCGCAACTGTTGCTGGGTATCGTCCGGGCCGATGCTGAGTACCACCACCTCATCGGCCGCACCACGCTCCCGGATGCGCAGCGCCTCTTCGAGCGCAATCTCATCGAAGGGAT
>JANNTO010000328.1:0-12858 GCA_031403675.1 Gammaproteobacteria bacterium
CTGCGACGTCACCTACGGCACCAACAACGAGTTCGGATTCGATTACCTGCGTGACAACCTGGCGCAACGTCTCGAGGATCGCGTCCAGCGCGGCCAGCATTTCGCGATCGTGGACGAAGTCGACTCGATCCTGATCGACGAGGCGCGCACGCCGCTCATCATCTCGGGTCCCGCCGAGGAAAGCACCGAGTTGTACGGCAAGATCAACGCGCTGGTGCCGCGCTTCCGCAGTCAGGCCACCGAGGAGGGCGAGGGCGAATACTTCGCTGACGAGAAATCGCGCCAGGTGCACCTGTCTGAGAGCGGATTCGAGAAGGCCGAGGAATTGATGCAGCAGTCGGGTCTGCTGCGCGAAGGCGAAAGCCTTTACGATCCTGCCAGCATCCGCCTGATGCACCACCTGAATGCGGCGCTGCGCGCCCACACCATGTACCACAAGGATGTTGAGTACATCGTGCGCAACGGCGAAGTGATCATCGTCGACGAATTCACCGGCCGCACGATGCCGGGCCGCCGTTGGTCCGACGGTCTGCACCAGGCGGTGGAGGCCAAGGAAGGCGTGCGTATCCGCGAGGAAAACCAGACCATCGCGTCGATCACGTTCCAGAACTACTTTCGCCTGTACGGCAAGCTCGCCGGCATGACCGGCACCGCCGATACCGAGGCGTTCGAGTTCCAGCAAATCTACGGCCTCGAGGTCGTCGTGGTGCCGACCCACAAACCGATGATCCGCAAGGACATGTCGGACCTGGTCTACTTGAACCAGCAGGACAAGTTCGAGGCGATCATCGAAGACATCCGCGATTGCGCGACGCGCGGCCAGCCGGCGCTGGTCGGTACGACTTCGATCGAGACTTCCGAGAAGCTGTCGGGCCTGTTGAAGGACGGCGGCATTGCCCATGCGGTGCTGAACGCCAAGCAGCACGAGCGCGAGGCGATGATCATCGCGCAGGCCGGCCGGCCGGGCACCGTAACCATCGCGACCAACATGGCCGGCCGCGGCACCGATATTGTCCTGGGAGGAAATGTTCCGCGGCAGGTGGATCAGCTGCGCAAGGATGGCGTGATGACCGAGGAGCAGCTCGCCGGCCGGGCGCGCGAGCTGGAGAACGAATGGCAGCGCCTGCACGAGCAGGTGATCGCGGCCGGCGGCCTGCACATTATCGGCACCGAGCGCCACGAATCGCGGCGCATCGACAACCAGCTGCGTGGCCGTTCGGGCCGCCAGGGCGATCCCGGCTCCAGCAGGTTCTATCTGTCGCTCGAAGACAACCTGATGCGCATCTTCGGCGACCCGGCACGCACCAAGTCGCTGCTGCGCTCGGTCGGCATGCGCGAGGGCGAGGCGATCGAGAGCGGAATGCTGACGAAGCAGATCGAGCGCGCGCAGCGCAAGGTCGAATCGCACAACGTCGATGCGCGCAAGAACCTGCTCGAATACGACGACGTTGCCAACGACCAGCGCAAGGTGATCTACCGCCAGCGCACCGAAATCATGTCCACCGATGACATTGCGGGCGTCATCAGGGACGTGCGCACCGAAGTGGTCCATGGCATCGTGGCGCAGTTCATTCCGCCGGACAGCGTCGAGGAGCAGTGGGACGTGGCCGGCCTCGAATCGGCCGCGGAGCGCGATTTCGGCGTGCAGACCGGTCTCGTCGCATGGCTATCCGAGGATCCGTCCCGCCATGCCGCAGAGGCGTCCGAGCGATTGCTGGGGGCGATCGAGGCCGCCTACAACGAGAAAGTGCAGCAGGTCGGCGAGCCAGTCATGCGTCATCTCGAGCGCGCGGTGATGCTGCAGCAGCTCGATATGCACTGGCGCGAGCACCTGGCGGGCATGGACTACCTGCGCCAGGGCATCTATCTGCGGGCCTATGCACAGAAGAATCCCAAGCAGGAATACAAGCGCGAGGCATTCGAACTCTTCACCGCGATGCTCGATCGCATCCGCAGCGATACCGTCATGCTGCTGCAGCGCCTCCAGGTGCGCACCGAAGAAGAGATCGAGCGCGAGGAGGACGAGCGCCGTCGCAAGTTGCAGGCGCGCATGCAATTGCAGCACGCGCCGCCGCCCGAACTCGCGGCCCAGGCACCCCCGCCACCAGAACTGGCGGACGGCAGCGCAGCGACCGCTGCCGAGGCGGCCGCGCCATTCGTGCGCGGCGAGCGTAAAGTCGGTCGCAACGAGCCCTGCCCGTGCGGATCGGGGCGCAAGTTCAAGCATTGCCACGGAGCGCTGCAGCGCGCCGGCGGTTGAACGGAATCGAACCAGGAGCGGGCGGACCAGGGATGGCGAGTGCTGCGGAAATTCATGTCATCGCCGGCGCGCTCTCCGACAAGGAGGGCCGCGTCCTGATTGCGCAGCGCCCGCGCGGCCGCCACATGGCCGGCCGCTGGGAATTTCCGGGCGGCAAACTCGCCTTCGGCGAGGATTCCTACGACGGGCTCAAGCGCGAACTCGCCGAGGAACTCGGCATCGTGGTGCTCGAGGCACGGCCACTGATTCGCTTGCGCCACGACTATCCGGACCGGCGCGTGCTGCTCGACGTCTGGCAGGTCACCGCTTACGAGGGCGAACCGAAATCGCTCGATTCACAGGCGCTGGTGTGGGCGCGCCCGGACGAACTGCCGGCACACGACCTGCTGGAGGCCGACCGCGCTATCGTCACAGCGCTCAGGCTGCCGCGGCTCGCGCGCGTGATCTCGAGCGCCGCCGAGCTTGACGCGCTCAAGGGCAGTGCCGCACAGACGATCCTCTGGCAGTTGCCGGAGCACGGCGAAGGCGGACCCGCGGCCAACAGCGTGCGCGCCGCCCGTGCGGCCGGACACCGGGTCTTTGCGTTCGGCACCGGCATCGAGGCCGTGCGTGCGGCAGCGTTCGCGGGCTGCGACGGGGTCGTGTTGCACTGGCATGGTCAGAACCTGCATGTGGACCACGGCGGCTCGTTCCTGATCGGCGTCCACTGCGAAGATGCCGAAGGTGCGATGCAGGCGGTCGCCGAGGGCGCGCATTTCCTGGTGCTCGCACCCGAGGACGGACCGGTGCAGCAGAGACTCCTCGAAATACTGTGCGAGAAAATCGGCCTGCCGGTGTTCGCCGGCTGGTATCCGGATGCGCGTCGTCTCGAGCGCGTACAGGTCGCCGGAGCCCACGGCTGCGCGCTGCGCCGTTAGGGGACTGTCCCCTCTTAAAGGGATGCTTTCAGGTAGCGGTCGAAGAAATCGAGGATCGTGTTCCAGCCGTGAATGCCGGTTTCCTTGAACGACAGTGCGCCGTGGCGGCTGCCCGGGTAGGGCACGACCTCGAATGGCAGGCCCTTCGCGACCAGCACCGGCAGCAGCTTGGTCGTGTTGGTGAACAGCACGTTGTCGTCGGCCATGCCATGCATGATGAGCAGGCGATCGGAGATTGCGCCCGCGTGGGTCAGCACGTCGGACAGTCGGTAGCCCTCGGGATTTTCCTGCGGCGTGCCGAGATAACGCTCGGTGTAATGTGTGTCGTACAGGCGGTAGTCGGTGACCGGCGCGCCGGCGACGCCGGCCGCGAATGTGCCGGGTGACTGCGCCAGCAGCATCAGGGTCATGTAGCCGCCGTAGCTCCAGCCGAAAACGCCGACCCGCGCCGGATCCACAAAGGGCTGCTGCTTGAGCCAGGCGACGCCCGCGAGCTGATCGGTAACCTCGACGCCACCCAGGCGGCGATACAGCGCTTCGGTGAATTTCTGCCCGCGGCCGCCGGAGCCACGATTGTCGATCGCGAACACGACATAGCCACGCTGCGTGAACAACTGCGCAGTCTGGCCACCGCGGCGTTCGCCCCAGCCGCGGAACACGGTCTGCACGGTCGGCCCACCGTAAACGAGCAACACCGCCGGGTAGCGTTTGCCGGGCTCGTATCCCGCCGGTTGGTACATCTGCCAGTAGAGCGGCGTGCCATCGGCCGCGGGCAGCGTACCGAACTCCGGCAATACATGGCGGTCAAGGTAGGACGCATACGGATGCGACGCGTCGAGCCGGTTTTCGACCAGCCAGGCGAGACGCTTGCCAGCTGCGTCATGCAGAGAGAGCTGCGGCGGTTGTGCCGGATCCTGGTAAGTCATCAGGAAACGGCGCGCGTCGCGCGACATCGTGACGCTGTGCCAGCCATCCCGGGTCGTCAATGCGACCGGTGCGCGCTCGGCACTGGCGTCGAGATCGGCGACATAGAGCTGCCGCTCAAGCGGCGTCTTCAATGTCGCCATGAAGTAGATGCGGCCACGGCGTTCGTCGATGCCGCGCACGGCCGCAGCCTGCCACTGGCCGATGACATCCCAGTCACCGGCGGTGACCGGGCCTTTCAGCAGGCCCGCGTAATCGTAGAGATATAGGTGATTGTGGCCGCTGCGTTGCGATGCCCACAGAATCTCCTGCCGCTCCGGCAGGAAATAGAGGTCGTCATGCAATTCGACCCAGGTGTCGGAGAGTTCCGAGAACAACAGGCGCCCGTCGCCGCCAGTGACCGGATACGAGAGCACGTCGAGGCGTTTCTGGTCGCGGGTCTGGCGTTGCACCAGCAGGCGATTGCTCTCCGGGAACCAGGCCACGCGCGCGAGGTAGAAATCTTCTTTTCCGAGCTCGGCCCAGGCCACGGTGCCGGATTCGAGTGACAGGATCGCGAGGCGTACTTCGGCATTCGCCGCGCCAGTCGCCGGATAGCGCTGCCGGAATACGCGGATACCCTCGGCACCGATCTCGAAACGCTCGATCTCGGCGACCGGCGATTCATCCACGCGCGTGTAGGCGACATGACGTTCGTCGGGCGACCACCAGTAGCCGGTGTTGCGGTTCATCTCCTCTTGCGCGATGAATTCGGCCACACCGTGACCGATGAGCCCGCCGCCGCCGCTCGTGAGGCGCCGCTCCGCGCCGGTTGCGACCTCAACGGCATACAGGTCCTGGTCGCGGATGAAACTGACGAAACGACCGCGCGGCGAATACTGCGCATCCGTTTCGTAGGCCTCGGTTGTGGTCAGGCGGCGGACCGCGTCTTGCGCCGGTTTCTTCAGGTCGAAGTGATACAGGTCGCCGCCCAGTGGAAACAGCAGCGCTTTCGAGTCCGGGGCCCATTGGTAGTCGACAATGCCGCGCAGTGCCGCGATGCGCTGGCGCTCGCGTCGCGCTTCTTCCTCGGCCGACAGAGTTTCTTCCGCCGGTGACAGCACGCGCGAATCCACCAGCAGCCGGTGCCGTTTCGCGGCGATGTCATAGGCCCAGAGGTCGAACACGGTCGGCGCATCGTCGCGACCGCGCAGATAGGTCACTAGCCTGCCATCCGGCGAGAAGCGCGTCTGCCGCAGGGAAGGTCCCTGCAGGTCCGGCGCTTCGAACAGTCGTTCGACCGAGAGGTCGCCGGCCGTAGCAATGGCCGGCATGAGGCCGAGGCTGGCCGTGAATCCGATCACGAGTGAACGCATCGTTGCTCCGTCCTGTCGCAGGATTGAAGGACCCAGAATCCTCGTTTGTTAGACTGCGCGCCTGATCCTATCCGGAGTGTAAGCACGGTGTCTCGCTATGTCATATCCGGCTTTGCATTGGCCGCGCTGTCGGCGAGCACCCTCGTGAGCGCCGCGGATCATTCATCCGGCGCAGCGGCGGTCTTCCGCTATCCGGCTACGGCACGCGGCCCGACCGTGGAGTCGCACCACGGTACCGAGGTTGCCGACCCGTACCGCTGGATGGAGTCCGCATCCGCGGACCTCGGCGCCTGGGTCGCCGCCCAGAATGAACTGTCGCAGCCGTACCTGGATGCGATCCCGGCGCGTGCGGCGATCCACGCACGGCTGACCGAGTTGTGGAATTACGAGCAGTACGGCTACGCCTGGCTCGACGACAAGTCGCGCATACCCGTCCAGCGCGGCGGCCGGTATTTCTACGTCGTAAAAAGCGGCACGCAGGACCAGGGCGTGCTGTATTGGGCCGCCTCGCTCGAAGCCAAGCCGCGCGTGCTCGTGGATCCGAATACGCTCTCCGCAGACGCGACCGCGTATCTCGCGGATTTCTCGATCAGCCCGGACGGGCGCTTCGTCGCTTATGCAGTCTCCGACGGCGGCACGGACTGGGACCACTGGCGCGTGCGCGAAGTGGACAGCGGCCGCGACCTGCCGGACCTGATCGGCGACACCAAGTTCACCAGCGTGTCCTGGCTGCCGGACGCGAGTGCCTTTTATTATTCGCGCTATCCGCAGGGTGCGGACCGCAAGGGCGATGACCAGCAGCAAGTCAGCGTTTATCGCCACCGGCTCGGCACGGCGCAGGCGGACGACGAGCACGTCTATTCGATCACCGACAACCCGCGCCACAATCCCTATGGCACCGTGTCCGAGGACGGACGCTGGCTGGTGTTGGTGATTTCCTACGGCTTTGACCGGAACGCGATCCACCTGCGCGACCTGTCGAAACCCGATGCCCCCGTCGTGCGGCTGCTCGATCAGTGGGACGGTCTTTATGAATTCCTGGGCGCGATGGACGGCCGGCTCTACTTCAAGACGACCCAGGGCGCGCCGCTCGGGCGGGTGATCGCGATCGATCCTGCGGCGCCGACACCGGATGAGATCGTACCCGAGGCGCGGGCGAGGCTCCATCAGGCGAGCCTGGTCGGCGGTTATGTGATCGCCAGCTATCTCGAGGACGCGCGTTCGAAGGTCGTCGTATACCGCAAGGACGGTAGTCGTCGCGGCGCCATCCACCTGCCCGGCAATGGCACCGTCATCGGCTTCCCGGATTCGCCATCGGTGACCGAGACATTCTTTGCCTATACCGACTACCTGACGCCGCTCGCGCTGTACCGCTACGACATCGCAAAGGAAGAGGTACAGCCGTACCGCAAGCCGACCGTATCGTTCGACGGCGGACCCTTCGTCACCGAACAGGTGCTTTATGCGAGCAGAGACGGTACGCGCGTGCCGATGTTCATCACGCGCCGGCGCGACATTGCGCTGGACGGCAGCAATGCGACGCTGCTCTATGGCTACGGCGGTTTCGACATCTCGCTGACGCCTGCCTACAGCGCGGCGGTCGCGGCCTGGCTCGAGCGCGGCGGCATCTATGCGGTGGCAAATCTGCGCGGCGGCGGCGAGTACGGCGCCGCGTGGCACGATGCCGGCACCAAGACGCGCAAGCAGAATGTGTTCGACGATTTCATCGCGGCGGCGGAATGGCTGATCGCGCAGCGCTACACCTCGCCAGCGAAGCTTGCGATCCATGGCCGAAGCAATGGCGGTCTGCTGGTTGGCGCGGTGCTGGCGCAACGGCCGGAACTCTTCGGCGCGGCGCTGCCGGGTGTCGGCGTGATGGATATGCTGCGCTATCACACGGCGAGCGCCAATGCCTACGGCTGGTCGAGCGACTACGGCACGGTCGAAGATGCCGGCGAGTTCCGCGCGTTGCTGGCCTATTCACCGGTCCACAACCTGAAGCGCGGCCACTGCTATCCGCCGACGCTCGTGACGACGGCCGATCACGATGACCGCGTCGTGCCCTGGCACAGCTTCAAGTTCACGGCCGCGCTGCAATATGCCCAGAATTGCGCCAGTCCGGTCATGGTCCGCATCGAAACCCGTGCCGGCCACGGTGCCGGCAAACCGGCCTGGATGCAGGTGGAAGACTGGGCGAACCAGTGGGCCTTCCTGGCCAGACACCTCGACATGCCGGGTGGCCGCTAAAAGGGGACGTCTCCCCTTAAAAAAGGGACATCTCCCTTTTTCCCGAAGGACCCAAGGAAAAAGGGAGATGTCCCTTTTTGAAGGGGAGATGTCCCCTCTTCTTAATGCTTCGGGGTCTCGTCGTCGGGTATGACGGCGGGTTCGCCCGGAATCGCGTGTTTCTCCTCGAACCACGCGCCCAGATCGATCAGCTTGCAGCGCTCGCTGCAGAACGGCCGGAACGGATTGTCCTGCCACTCATGGTGCTTGCCGCAATGCGGGCAACTGACTTCCAGCGCCATCGGACTCAGTAGCAGGTGCCGAGTACGAAGGGCACGTCTTCGGTGGCCTGCACCGGACGACTGTGCACGCTGTTCCAGCGCAGGAATCGCAGCGAGCAGCGATGATGGCTGCCACTGACTTCCGGATAAAGCTTCGACGCACCGGTCACCGAGATGCGCAGGAGCTGCACCGGGCGATCGCGCTCGAACACGATCTGAAACACGCCACCGGTCGCAGTTTCGTCGCGTGGCCGCGCATTCTCGCGCGTGATCCACAGGAGTTCTGAAACCGATTCGCACAACGGCCGGATCGTCGCGAGCCAGGCGGCGAGATCGGCCTCGCGTGTATCCGGATCGAGATTGAGCCAATGATAGAAATCGGGCAGGTCGAATTCACAAGTGCCGCCGGGGATTGCACTGCGATGCTTGATCGAATTCAGGAATTCGGACTCGCGCAGGCGTTGCAGGAAATTCGCGCCGGCGGAATTCAATTCGTCGCGGCGGCGCATCAGTGCGGACAGCACCGCACGCAGGCGCGCGGTATCGACACCGGGTCGGTTCTGGTAATCGCGCAGCGCAGTCATCTGCCGTTCAAGTTCCTTCAGCACATCGCCGCGCGCGTCGCCGCGCGAGGTGATCGCCAGAATCTCAAGCAGGCAGGCGACCGCGGAGCGGCTCGACCAGGCATTCGGTACGCCCGCGTGATAGGACAGTTGCTGCCACAGGAACTCGAGCCGCATGAACGCGCGCATTCGCTCGTTGAGCGGCTGCTCAAAGACGATGGGTTCCGAATCAACCCGGGGTTCCGGGGCGGGCTCGAACATGGGCCTATTCTGCGGCACGGCTTGAAGCCCCGTAAACCGGCCTGGTTGTGACGACCGCCACGGTGTCGCGACAAAAAATCAGGGTTTTGCGGCCATTTCACGGTAGCGGCAGTCGAGTTCGGCAACCTGGCCCGTCAGTTCCCCGGGCAGGCCGTCATTTGTGATCAGGTCATCCGCCGCGGCCAGGCGCGCCGCACGCGACACCTGCGCCGCCAGCATGCGTTGTGCCCCTTCCCGGGTCTCACCGTCGCGCTGCATCAGCCGCTCGATCTGCAGCTCCTCCGGGCAGTCGATCACGAGCACCCGGTCCACCAGGCCCTCGCGGTCGCCTTCGACGAGCAATGGTATGACCAGGATCTGGTAGGGTCCCGGCGCCGATTCGGACTGGCGGCCGAGCTCGGAGAGGATCGCCGGATGCAGGATCTCCTCGACCGTGCGGCGGGTATCCTCATCTGCAAACAAGCGGCGGCGCAGGGTCGCCCGGTCGAGATGGCCCTCGCGGTCGAGGATTTCGCTGCCGAGTGCCTGTACCAGGCGCGCGAGCGCGGGCTGGCCGGGTTCGACGACTTCGCGTGCGATCCGGTCGGTGTCGAGCACCGCTGCGCCACGGCCCGCGAACAGCTCTGCGACGGTCGACTTGCCGCTCGCGATGCCGCCGGTGAGTCCGATGCGAAGCATCGTCAAACGATCAGCGCAGGCCCGCGACGCCGAGATAGCGCTCGACGATCGGCGGTCCCCAGAGCACTGCGATCCACGCGGCGCCTGCAAGGTAGGGGCCGAAAGGAATCGGCACGTTGCGTCCATGGCGTCGGGCTACGATCAACGCGACCCCGACCACGGCGCCGACGACCGCGGCCAACAGCAGTACGAGCGGCAGCATCTGCCAGCCGAGCCAGGCGCCGATCGCGCCGAACAGCTTGAAGTCGCCGTAACCCATGCCTTCCTTGCCGGTCAGCAGACGAAACAACTGGAATACGGCCCACAGGAACAGATATCCGGCCGCGGCGCCGATCAGCGCGTCCGGCAGCGCGACCGGCGGTGCAGCCGCGAAAGCGTCGCTGTGCCACAAGCTGGCAAGCAGGCCGATCCACAGGAGCGGCAAGGTCAGCACGTCGGGCAGCAACTGGCGATCGACGTCGATAGCGGTCAACGCGATCAGGTACCAGGTGAAAACGAGGGCGAGGGCGGCCTGCAGGCCGAATCCGAAATGCCAGGCCACGGCGGCGGAAGCGATGGCGGTTGCGAGTTCGACCAAAGGATAGCGCAGTGAAATCGGCGCACGACAGGATGCGCAGCGTCCACCGAGCGCCATATAACTGAGCACCGGGACATTGTGGATCGCGCGGATCGGTGCGGCACATTCCGGGCAGCGGGAGCGGGGTGACACAAGGCTGAGATGCAGAGCTTCAGGTAGCGCCACCGGTGCCTGCCCCGCGAGATCGACGCACTGGGCGCGCCATTGCTGCTCGAGCATGAGCGGCAAGCGGTGGATCACGACATTCAGGAAGCTGCCGATCAGCAGGCCGAACAGCCCGGCAACGGCCGCGAAAAAAGCCGCGTTCGCCGCCAGCAGCGCCACGGTCGCAGACTCGATCAGATCACGGCGCCGAGCTTGAAGATCGGCAGGTACATCGCGATGACCAGGCCGCCGACCAGTACGCCGAGGATTGCCATGATCAGCGGTTCGAGCAGCGACGACAGTCCGTCGACTGCCGTGTCCACCTCAAGTTCATAGAAATCTGCGACCTTGGCCGACATTGCGTCGAGCGAACCGGACTCCTCGCCGACCGCGATCATCTGCACCACCATATTCGGGAACAGCGCGGTGTTTTCCATGGCGCGCTGCAGGCGCTGGCCGGTTGCAACTTCGTCGCGCATCCGCAGCACTGCCTCTTCATAGACGATATTGCCGGTCGCACCGGCGACGGATTCCATCGCTTCGACCAGCGGCACACCGGCCGAGAACATCGTGGACAGCGTGCGCGCAAAGCGCGCGATCGCCGCCTTGGTCAGGATCGGGCCGATGATCGGAATCTTGAGCGATGCCCGGTCGAGGAACTGACGCATCGCCCGCGAACGCTTCTTGAAGTAGGCAAAAGTGAAGAAGGCGCCGACCACCAGCGCGCCCATCCACCAGCCCTGGTTCTGCACAAACTTCGACATGTCGATGACCATGCGCGTAAATGCCGGCAAGTCCGCGCCAAAACCCTTGAACAGTGCCTCGAACTGCGGAATCACGAACAGCAGCAGGATCAGCGTCACGATCACGGCCACCGCGAGCACCGCGGCGGGGTAGAACAGCGCCTTCTTGATTTTTTTCTTGAGCGCCTCGGTCTTTTCCTTATAGGTCGCAACCTTGTCGAGGAGTGACTCAAGCGCGCCGGCCTGTTCGCCGGCTTCGACCAGATTCACATACAGGTCGTCGAAATAGATCGGATGCTTCTTGAGGGACTCGTGCAGGGTGCTGCCGCCCTCGACATTCAACTTGATGTCGAGGATCAGTTTCTGCATCTTCGGCTTTTCATGGCCGACGCCGACGATTTCGAAGGCCTGCACCAGCGGAATGCCGGCTCCGAGCATGGTCGCGAGCTGGCGGCTGAATATCGCGATGTCCATGGGCAAAATCTTGCCGCCCGACTTGAACAAGCTGCTCTGCTTGCGAATCTTGGTCGGGACGATGTTCTGACGGCGCAGGTCCGCGCGGACATCGTTCTCGTTGACCGCGAGAATGCGGCCGCGGACCTTGTTGCCCTTGCGGTCCTTGCCCTCCCAAGTGAAGGGGGTGTCTTTGCCTACGACAGCGGTCGCCATGGTGTCGGTCGTCCTCTACCCTGAGTCTTGGATGTTAGCGCCCGGCCCGATCACTCAACTGTGATGCGGTTGACTTCTTCGAGGCTGGTCAGTCCGTCCCGGGCCTTTTTCAGGCCAGCGGTACGCAAGTCCCAGACCCCGTCCTTGCGGGCCTGGTCCTTGATATGGGGGGCGCTGCCGCCCTCCAGGATGATCCGGCCGATGGCCTCGGTCACCGGCAGCACCTCGTAAATGCCGATCCGGCCCTTGTACCCGTCAGTGCACTGGCTGCAGCCGACGGCCTTGTAAACCTTGAAATCCGACAATGCGACCTGCTCTTCGGTAAAGCCTTCCTTGAGAAGTGCTTCGGTCGGCAGGTCGAGTGGCACCTTGCAGTTCGGGCACAGCCGCCGTGCCAGGCGCTGCGCGATGATCAGGCTGACCGAAGTCGCGATTGCATACGGCTTGACGCCCATGTCCACCATGCGGGTCAGCGTCTGTGGTGCGTCGTTCGTGTGCAGGGTCGAAAGTACCAAGTGACCGGTCTGGGCGGCCTTGATCGCGATTTCCGCGGTCTCGAGATCGCGCACCTCGCCGACCATGATCACGTCCGGGTCCTGGCGCAGGAAGGCGCGCAGCGCCGAAGCGAATGTCAGGCCCACCTTGGGATTGACGTTCACCTGATTCACCCCGGGCAACACAATTTCCGCCGGGTCTTCGGCGGTCGAGATGTTGGTGTCCTCGACATTCAGGATCGCGAGACCGGTGTACAGGGATACGGTCTTGCCACTGCCGGTCGGGCCAGTCACGAGGATCATGCCCTGCGGCCGCGCCAGGGTCTTCATGTACAGGTCTTTCTGGAACGGCTCGTAGCCAAGCGCGTCGATGCCCATCATCGCCGTGCTGGCATCGAGAATGCGCAGCACGATCTTTTCGCCGAACAGGGTCGGGCAGCTCGATACGCGGAAATCGATTGAGCGGTTCTTGGAAAGCCGCATCTTGATGCGGCCGTCCTGCGGCACGCGCCGCTCGGCGATGTCGAGGCGCGACATCACTTTCAGGCGGGCGGCGAGCTTGGTCGCGAGCTGCACCGGTGGCTGGGCGATTTCGCGCAGCACGCCGTCGATGCGCAGGCGGATGCGGTAGTACTTCTCGTAGGGCTCGAAATGGATGTCAGAGGCGCTTTTCCGGATCGCGTCCAGCATGATCTTGTTGACGAAGCGGACGATCGGCGCGTCCTCGATGTCGTCGCGCCCGGATTCGGATTCCGTCTGGTCATTC
>JANNTO010000329.1:0-13759 GCA_031403675.1 Gammaproteobacteria bacterium
AAAGGGGACGTTTCCCTTTATGAAATCCGCTGGTCACCCGGCGTCCAATTCCACAAAAAGGAAACGTCCCCTTTGGAAAAGGGAGATGTCCCCTCTCGTGCTTCTGCTCGCTGCCGCTCTCTGCGCCGGCTGTGCAACCGAACGTGGTTACGAAGGTCCGCCGCTGCCGGCCGGCGAACGCGCGATCGTGCGTGCGGATCCGGCAATGAGCGCCGGTCTGCCGGTGGCCGTGCGCCTGCGCCAGGTCGATGGGCGCGACATCGCGCTGGGTTCGAGCTCGGTCGAACTGGCGTCGGGTACCCACGAATTGCTGGTCGATTGCCGCGTGCAGGAGAGCGGCTCGGTGCGCCGCTTTGCGCTCGCAGTGGAGCTCGCGGCGGGCGCCAAATACCGCTTGGTCGCGGATGCGACTCCGCGAAACTGTGAAGCGGTCCGGCTGATCAGAGACTGAACGGCCGGCAGCGGCGCGCTATAATCCGCCGCCAGATGAACCGCAAGCTATTGATTCCGATGCTGCTCATGGCGCTGTGCGCGGCGTTCGCGCACGCCGATTCGACCTCTGTCACCAACGGCCCGGGCGGCATGCTGTATCCCGCCGAGCGGATCGTCGTGCAAAAATCCGCGCGCCGGATGGAGCTTTATCGCGCTGGCCGGGTGATCGCGAGCTACCGTGTATCCCTCGGCCTGGTGCCGGAAGGCAACAAGCAACGCGAGGGCGACTTTCGCACCCCCGAAGGCAATTACCGCCTCACGCGCCGCAATGCCGCGAGCGATTTTTTCCTGGCTGTGCAGGTCTCGTATCCCGAGCCGCCGGACATCGTACTGGCGCGCCGCAATGGCTGGTCGCCCGGCGGGCTGATCATGGTGCACGGCTTGCCAAACGTGCCGAAATATCCGCGCGAGCGCTACCTCAACACCGACTGGACCGACGGCTGTATCGCGTTGTCAAATGAAGACATGCTCGATTTCTGGCTGCTGACCGGACCAGACACGATGATCGAGATCCTGCCTTGAACGCCCTGGGCGGCCCCGACCTGTCGGCAGTCGTGCATGCACGGGTATCGCCGAAAGGCGTGCTCGATAACCTGTCACAGCAGGAAGTGGACAAGCTGCTCGACCGCGGCCAGGGCGGTCTGTATCCGCTGTTCCGGCGCTGCGCGCTCGCGGTGCTGAATTCGGGCACCCTGATCGACGACTCGCGCCTGATCTTCGACGCCTACAAGGATTTTGAGCTGCGCATCGTGCGCGAGCCATGGGGCATCAAGCTCGAGATGAATCACGCGCCGGGCAGCGCGTTCGTCGATGGCGCCATGATTCGCGGCGTCAAGGAGCACCTGTTCGCGGTGCTGCGCGATATCGTCTACACGCACAATGAGATCGTCGCGCGCTTCGATCTGAATGACCCGGCGAGCGTGACCAACGCAATCTTCTGCATCCTGCGCAATGCCCGCGTACTCGAATACAAGGGCCGGCCGGACTTGGTGGTCTGCTGGGGCGGGCACTCGATCCCGCGTGAGGAGTACAACTACACCAAGAAGGTCGGCTACGAACTCGGGCTGCGGGGGTTCTCGGTCTGCACCGGCTGCGGGCCGGGCGCGATGAAGGGTCCGATGAAGGGCGCGACCATCGGCCATTCCAAGCAGCGCATCCGCGACGGCCGCTACATCGGGGTCACCGAGCCCGGGATCATTGCGGCCGAGCCGCCGAACCCGATCGTCAACCAGCTGGTGATCATGCCGGACATCGAAAAGCGGCTCGAAGCCTTTGTGCGCCTGTGCCACGGCATCGTCGTGTTCCCTGGTGGCGCCGGCACCGCCGAGGAAATCCTGTACCTGCTCGGCATCCTGCTCGATCCATCCAACGAAGGGCAGACGTTGCCGCTCGTGTTCACCGGACCGCGCGAGAGCGCGGGGTATTTCCGCCAGCTCGATCGGTTCATTGGTTTGACGCTCGGGCCCGAGGCCCAGAAGCGCTATCGCATCATCGTCGACGATCCGGCCGAGGTCGCGCGCGAGATGCAGCGCGGCTTCGACAAGGTGCGCCGCTCGCGCCGCCGCGCCGGCGACGCCTACAACTTCAACTGGCTGCTGCGGATCCCGCCGGCATTTCAGCAGCCATTTGAAGTCACCCATGCCTCGATGGTCGGCCTCGCGCTGTCGCTGGACCAGCCGGTGCACGAGCGCGCCGCGAACCTGCGCCGCGCGTTTTCCGGCATCGTTGCCGGCAACGTCAAGGAGCAGGGCATCCGCTTGATCGAGGAACACGGCCCGTTCGAGATTCATGCCGACCCGCAGATCGCAAAGCCGCTCGACGAATTATTGCGCGCGTTTGTCGCCGAACGGCGCATGAAACTGGTCGGCGAATACCGCCCGAGCTATCGCATCGTCTGATTCCGCAGGTCTGGGGGTTTCTCGCCCCGCACCTGTGATGCAGTTCCTGTTTCGGCTCCTTTCCCACGCGTAACTTGCGTGGCATGAAGCCTGTTCAGGTCTTGGTCCTGTGAGCGATATCAAGTTGCCCGCCGGTGAGCGTCGCGCCGACCGTACTGGTCTGGAGCCGATGCCGCGCCTGCCGCGGCGCGGTGCCGTCGTGAGCCGCCACGGGGCGATTTCGCGGGACCTGACCAAGTATTCGAACTACAAGAACTGGGCTGACAAGGCACGCGGCGCTTTTGCCGCCGATGCGGGCGAGACGCCGGGAACCAACGGCACCGTTCCATCGCGCCGTTCCACCGATCGCTGAGCCCTCCATGGAGCGGCTGGTTCAACTGTTCGATGAAATCGAGGATCTGGTCAGCGTGCTGCGGCACCGGCTCGGTCTCTGGCCTGCAGTGCGGGACCCGCGCCGCGACTGATCCCGCGCCGGCTCCTGCCTTGCGCACTTGAATCAGACCATTCGTGCCACCATTGGCGCTTCCCGGACGGGAGGGGCCAATGGGCGATCACGCCACCGAAACGCGCGGATTCCAGGCCGAGGTCAGCCGGCTGCTGCGGCTGGTCATCCATTCGATGTACAGCCACCGCGAGATCTTCCTGCGCGAACTGATTTCCAATGCCTCGGATGCTTGTGACCGGCTGCGCTTCGCCGCGCTCGCCGATCCGGCACTGACGGGCGGCGGCTCCGGCCCCGAGATCCGCATCGACTTCGATACGGCGGCCCACACCCTGTCGGTAACCGACACCGGGATCGGCATGACCCGCGAGGAAGCCGCCGAACACCTGGGCACCATCGCCAAGTCCGGAACCGCAGAGTTTCTGGCGCAGTTGAGCGGCGACGCGCAGCAGGACAGCCAGCTGATCGGCCAGTTTGGCGTCGGCTTCTATTCGGCATTCATGGTTGCGGCGCGCGTGGAAGTGCGCTCGCGCCGCGCCGGCAGCCCGGCAGACGCCGCGGTGTGCTGGAGCTCGACCGGCGACGGCGATTTCACGCTCGAGACGATCGAACGTGAAGCGCATGGCACGACCGTGACACTGCATCTGAAGGAAGACGCCGCGGAATTCGCGGATCCGTTCCGGCTGCGTGCCTTGATCCGCCGTTACTCCGACCACATCGCGTTTCCGGTGTTGCTGCGCCCGGATGGGGGCAAGGGCGAGTACGACCGCGTCAACCAGGCCCAGGCGCTGTGGACGCGTCCGCGACCGGAACTGACCGACGACGACTATCACGCCTTCTACCGGCACGTGTCGCACGATGCAGGCGCGCCACTCGCATGGAGCCACAATCAGGTCGAAGGCCGCCGCGAATACACCACACTGCTGTACCTGCCGGCGACCGTGCCGTTCGATCTTTACAACCGCACGGCGCCGCGCGGCCTGAAACTTTATGTGCGTCGTGTTTTCATCCTGGACGACGCCGAGCAGTTCCTGCCGCTGTACCTGCGGTTCGTCAAGGGCGTCGTTGATGCAGCGGATCTGCCGTTGAATGTATCGCGCGAACTGCTGCAGCAGGATCCGGAAGTGCAGGCGATCAAGAGTGCGATCACGCGCCGCGTACTCGAGATGCTTGCCAGGCTCGCGAGCGATGAGCCCGACCAGTACCGCAGCTTCTGGGGCATGTTCGGCAGTGTCCTGAAAGAGGGTGTCATCGAGGACCCGGCCAATCGCGAGCGCATCCTGCCATTGCTGCGTTTCACCTCGACAGCGGCCGACGGACCGGTCCATTCGGCCGCCGACTACATCGCACGCATGCGGCCGGGCCAGAAGGAAATCTATTTTCTTTCGTCCGATAACGAAGCCGCGGCGCGCGCCAGCCCGCAGCTCGAGGGGCTGCGTGCGCGTGGCATCGAGGTGCTGCTGTTTACCAGTCACATCGATCCATGGGTACTTTCCGTACTCGACGAAATCGAGGGTCATCCGCTCCGGGATGCCGGCAGCGGCGAACTCTCATTCGACGGTTTGCCGCCGCCGGCCGAGGCCATGGAAACGCCGGCAGAACTGGCAGAACTCTGCGCGCGCGTCGCCGCGAGCCTTGCCGGGCGCGTGGCCGGAGTGCGCACCAGCCGGCGATTGCAGGAATCGGCGGCCTGTCTGGTGCGGGATGCAGCAGACCCGGGTCCGCAATTGCGGCGCCTGATGGAAGCGGCGGGACAGAAATCGCCCGCTCTGAAACCATGGCTCGAACTCAATGCGGCGCATCCGCTGATCGAGCGCCTCGGTGTCTTGCCGGACGGCGAATCATTCCATTCGCTTGCCGCGATCGTCGCGGATGAGGCCACGATCGCAGAAGGAGGCACACCACCGGATCCGGTCGCATTCCTGCGCCGGCTGAATGAATGGCTGCTGGGCCGTCATTGACCTGAAAATTGGCTGGCGTCGCCTTTTCTTTCGAAACTGCTATCTTTGGACCCATGGGCAACAAGCCGGAAGAAAAGGAGCTGCGGGCACGATTGACGCCCGAGCAGTACCACGTGACCCAGGAGCGGGGCACGGAACGCGCATTCACCGGTGCGCATTACCGCAATGAGCAGGACGGCACGTACCTGTGCGTGGTGTGCGGCAAGCAGTTGTTCTCGTCCGCCGCAAAGTACGACTCGGGTTCCGGCTGGCCGTCTTTCTGGGAACCGGTTGCTGCGAACCACGTGGCAGCGCACGTTGATCGATCGCACAGCATGAATCGTACCGAGGTGAACTGTGCCAGTTGCGGCGCGCATCTCGGGCACGTGTTTGAAGACGGGCCGCAGCCGAGCGGGCAGCGATTCTGCATCAACTCGGCCTCGCTCGATTTCAAGCCGGGACCCGGAAAGTGATGGGTCCGTCGGTTGCAGTCACCGCGTGGCTCTGCCTGGCGTTGCCGGCGCTTGCGCAGGAACCGGCGGAGCTGCCAGCGCCAGCGGCAATGGACGCCGTGGTGCAGGTGACCGACCTGGTCACCGGCATCGGCGATCAAGCGCTGCCGGGCATGATCGTGATCGTGCATTACACAGGCTGGTTGTACGATCCGGCGGCGAAAGATCTGCGCGGCAGGCAATTCGATAGTTCGCGCGAGAGCGGGCGGACGATTTCGTTTCCGCTCGGCGCTGGGCACGTGATCAAAGGTTGGGATCAGGGCGTCCCTGGCATGAAAGTCGGCGGCCTGCGCCGCCTTATGATTCCACCGGCGTTTGCCTATGGCGCACGCGATATCGGCAATGGCCTGATTCCACCCAATTCGACGCTGCTGTTCGAGATCGAACTGCTTGCCATTGAGTCGGTGACCCTGACACCCCAGACCGAATAGGAGGTCGACGATGAAGCAGTTCACCCGTTGCGCTGTGGCGCTGGTCACGCTCGCCTGCACCGGCACCGCTGGTGCAGCGACCCTGATTCATGCCGGCCGCCTGATCGATGGCGTGTCGGATGCTCCGCGCGAGCGCGTGACAGTGGTGATCGAGGGCGACCGCATCCGCAGCGTCGAGACGGGTTTTGTCGCGCCCACCGAAGGCGATGTCGTCATCGACCTGTCGGGTGCGACCGCAATGCCCGGGTTGATGGACATGCACGTGCACCTGACTTCCGAGCACAGCCGACGCGCTGAGCTCGACAACATCAAGAAGAGCGAGGCAGACCGCGCTTTCGATTCGGTGCGATTCGCCGAACGCACGCTGCTGGCGGGATTCACGACCGTGCGCAACCTCGGCGACCAGTTCAATGTGTCGATTGCGCTGCGGCGCGCCATCGCGGAAGGCAACATAAAAGGCCCGCGTATCTTTACCTCAGGCCGCTCGATTGGCACCCGTGGTGGTCATGCGGATTCGACCAACTCCTGGGGCCCGTTCCTCTACAGCGACGACCCACGCCTCAACACCGTCTGCAGCGGTCCCGACAGTTGCCGCGAAGCAGTGCGCAAGCGTTACCAGGACGGCGCAGATTCGATCAAGATCACTGCGACTGGCGGCGTGATGTCGATTGCGAAGTCTGGCACCGCGCCGCAGTTCACGGATGAGGAGTTGCAGGCCGTCATCTCGACCGCGCACGACTACGGAATGAAGGTCGCCGCGCACGCCCACGGTACGGAAGGGATGAAGCGTGCGGTACGCGCCGGCATCGATTCAATTGAACACGGCACGCTGATGGATGACGAGATCATGCGGCTGATGAAGGAGCGGGGCACTTATCTTGTACCGACGATTTCGGCCGGCCGCTGGGTCGCGGAGAAGGCCCAGGATCCGACCTACTTTCCGGAAGTGGTGCGGCCCAAGGCGCTCGAGCTCGGCCCGGTCATCCAGAAGACTTTTGAGAAAGCATGGCGCGCCGGCGTGCCGATCATGTTTGGCACCGACTGCGGCGTCTGCGAGCACGGCAGCAACGCCCGCGAATTTGGCTTCATGGTTGAGGCCGGCATGCCAGCCATGGCTGCGATCAAGTCGGCAACCATCGTACCCGCCAAGTATCTCGGCATTGCCGACCGGCTCGGCAGTATCGAGGCCGGCAAGCTCGCCGACATCATCGCGGTGCCGGGCGACCCGCGCGCCGACGTTCATGTCATGGAACGCGTCCAGTTCGTGATGAAGGAAGGCATCATCTACAAACGGTGAGCCCCGGGGATTTCAGGCAACTCCATGCGCGCTGCGAGCGAGGGATGGGTCCCTTCGCCCGCAAAGCGCATGGCGCCACATGACGTCATCGGCGCCGAGCGTTGAGAAACATCTCATTCAAGGGCCGGCGGGCGCGATTGAAGCAATGATTGAGCGGCCGCCGGGCGCCCGCGCGGGCGTGATCGCGGTGTGTTGCCATCCACACCCGCTGTACGGCGGCACGATGCGGAACAAGGTTGTGCACACATTGGCGCGCTGTGCCCAGGATCAGCGCGTCACCAGTGTGCGATTCAATTTTCGCGGCGTCGGTGGCAGCGCCGGAAAATATGCCGACGGCGCCGGTGAATCGGACGATGCGGTGGCGGTTGCGGACTGGTGCCGGCAGCATCTCGGAGCGACGCGCCTGTGGTCACTCGGTTTTTCGTTCGGCGCCTTCGTTGCGTTCCGGCTGGCGTCACTGCGCGATGCTGAATTGCTGGTGACGGTCGCACCGCCGGTGCAGCGCTTCGATTTCGCCAGGCTCGTCGTGCCGCGTTGCCCCTGGCTCGTGGCCCAGGGCGACCAGGATGAGCTGGTCAATCACCAAGCTGTGCTGGGCTGGACCCAGGGCGTGAATCCTGCGCCGGAGGTACGGGTCCTGCCGGGCGCCGAGCATTTCTTCCACGGTCGGCTGACCGTGCTCAGGGCCCTGGTGGGGGAGTGGCTCGCGTCGCGGGCCGCAGAAAACCCCTGAAAAACGAACGGGGCGGACCTGGCCGCCCCGTCATTTTTCGAACTCGAAAACGCGATGGCTGGCGTCAGCTCACCATCTCGTTGAGGTTCTTGAGGGCGCGAATCCGCACCTTCTTCGAGGCCGGCTTGGCCTTGATCATCATTTTCTCGCCCGTGAACGGGTTCACGCCTTCGCGGGCCTTCGTGGCAGGCTTCTTCACGACGCGCATTTTGCACACGCCGGGAAGCGTGAACACGCCGGCGCCTTTCAGCGCCTTCTTCATCTGGCCGGAAAGGGCGTCGAGTACCGCGCCGACCTGCTTCTTGCTGAGATCGGTCTGGCCCGCGACTGCTGATACTACTTGCGACTTAGTCGGAGCCGCGTTCTTCTTCGCCATTGAGATGTCTCCTGTGGTTTTGTCAGAGGTGGGGCGATCCCGCCTCAGTCGATGTCGGCGCGCACGATACCACGGAAAATCCTGTTGCATAAGAGGGGCGACGACGATTTAGAGCGGTTTTTTACGGCATGGCGCGTGGCTCGAACGATCACTCGAGACGAAACTCCCGGGTCCAGCGTGCCGACATTTCGGGACTCTGCGCTGTTGCACGCGCCCGAATCTCGAACGTGACCGGCACGCGATGTCGCACGGTGACCGTCGCCAGGTAGGTCGGGCCGCCGGTTTCGTCGTGGCGGGTGAGCACGAGTTCCTGGCGCGTACCGCCAAGCAGAACGGATGTCGCCGTCAACTCGAATGCGGCGAGCCGCGTACCGCCCTCCGCATCTCGCGACATTAACGTGATCGTCAGCAGAGCTAGATTGCGCCTCTGCACAATGCCGTAACTGCCTGCAATCTCTGAAGGCAGGTCGCGCGTCATGATCAGCGCGTAGTGCATCCGGTGTTCGCCTGCCGCGACGAATCCGGGATCCGTGTACGGCAGGGCAGGTGGTATCGGGGCGGTACCTTCGCTGCAGGAGGCGAGCAGCAGCAGCGAAAATGCCCCTGCGCAGCGTGACAGGTGCATGCCGCGTGGGCCTCAGCCGGTCCGGTCGGCGAAGCCGGCCAGCGCAGCGGGCAGATGTTGCACGCCATCCACGGCGAGCAGCTTGTTGCGTGACTTGTTGCCCTGCAACAGGCGAACGGCGGCCATTGGCACATCAAATAGCTCCGCCACGAACCGGCACAGGCGCAGATTGGCCGCGTCCTCGACCGGGGCCGCGGCGATCCGGATCCAGAGCCGCCCTGCCTGGACACCGTTTACGCGGTCGGCGCCCGCCCGCGGCTGGATGCGGACTGCAAGCCGTAGTCCAGTCGCCTCCGGTCGCCACCAGCGCTCGGGCATCTTCAGTTGATCAGCAGTCGCAAGGCCTGCAGGCCGACGATTGCGACCAGCGGCGAGAAATCGAGTCCGCCGACCACCGGCAGGAAACGGCGCAGCGGCCCAAGCAACGGTTCGCACAAGGACGCCAGCAGGCTGGTTGCCGGGCTGCGGACCCCCGGCGCGATGAACGACAGCAATGCATAGACGAAGATCAGGACTGTGTACAGCAGCAGGATCGTCAGCAGCAGCGTGCGCAGCGCCACGACGGCCAGCGGCAGGAACGGCAGCAGCTCACGGGTCTGCATCCAGAACAGCAGCAACGTGGCGCCAAACTGCACCGCGAGCAGCGCGACGACTGAGGCCGTATCCAGGCGCCCGAGCGGCGGCAGGACACGCCGCAGCGGCAGCACCAGCCAGCTGGTCAGCGCCAGGATTGCCTGCGCCAGGGGGTTGCGGAAATCGGCGCGTGCGAGCGGCAACAGCACCCGCAGCAGGAAGGCATAGACCAAGAAAGTCAGCACCGAATCGACGACGAATTGCAGGGCGTCCACGCTCCAATTCTAGTGCGCCCGCACGCCTGCAGCGCGATAATGTACTGGGCGATGCTGCACGGGAGAGGGTCAGATCATGAAACTCAACGTCAATGGCCGTGAACTCGAGACCGATGCGACGCCCGAAACGCCGCTGCTCTGGGTGCTGCGCGATCACCTCGCATTGACCGGCACCAAGTTCGGCTGCGGCATGGCGCTGTGTGGCGCCTGCACCGTGCATCTGGATGGCGCGCCGATCCGTTCCTGCGTCACTCCAGCAGCCGCGGCCGAGGGTCGCAAGATCACGACAATTGAGGGACTGTCGACCGATCGGGGTCATCCGGTGCAACGCGCCTGGATTGAACTCGACGTGCCGCAATGCGGCTACTGCCAGTCCGGACAGATCATGTCGGCAGTCGCGCTGCTCGCGTCCAATTCCGCGCCAACCGACGCCGACATCGACGCCGCAATGTCCGGCAACATCTGTCGCTGCGGCACTTACCCGCGCATCCGCAAGGCAATTCACCGGGCCGCGGAACTCGCGCGCGAAGGAGATTGACCATGGCTGCTGTATTGACCGATGCGGGCCGCCGGGATTTCCTGAAAGTTTCCGCGCTGGCTGGCGGCGGACTGGTGCTTGCGATCTCCCTGCCTGGTTGCGGCAAGCAGAAGCCGATGGGTACCGCCGCGGGCGGCATGCCGAATGCCTGGCTCAAGATCGGCGGGGACAACCGCATCACCGTGCTGGTGGACCGCTCGGAGATGGGTCAGGGCGTGTATACCGCACTACCGATGCTGCTCGCGGAGGAACTCGAAGTGCCGCTCGCCGCCATCGCGGTCGAAGCGGCGCCCTCCGGCCCCGCTTACTTCAACCAGCTCATCGGCGTCCAGATCACCGGCGGCAGCACCAGTGTGCGCGAAGCCTGGGACAAGTTGCGCCAGGCGGGCGCAGCGGCGCGCGTGATGCTGGTCCAGGCGGCCGCTGCGCAATGGGAGGTCGACGTTGCCGAATGCCGCGTCGAAGGCGGGCGCGTGCTGAATGCCGATGGCGATGCGTTGACCTACGGCGAAGTCGCCGAGGCCGCCTCGCAGCTTCCCGTGCCCAAAGACGTGCCGCTCAAGGCGCCGGCCGAATTCACGCTGGTCGGCACGCGGGCGCGCCGCACCGACACGGCCGGCAAGGTCGACGGCTCGGCGCAGTTTGGTCTCGACGTACAGCTGCCAGGCATGCTTTATGCGTCGCTCGCGCAGTGCCCGGTGTTGGGCGGAGCCGTGCAGAGCGTGGATGCCGCGGCTGCCGAAGCCATGCCCGGAGTGCGCCGGGTCCTGACAACTTCGAGCGGCGTGGTCGTGGTCGCCGATCATTTCTGGCAGGCGCGCCAGGCCCGCGACGCACTCAAGATCAAATGGAATGCCGGTGCCAATGCCGGACTCGACACGAAAGGAATCGCGGCGACCCTCGCCAAGGCAGCCGCGACCGGTGGCGGTCTCGCGGTGCGCAGCGACGGCGACGCCATAGCGGCGATCAAGGGCGCGCATCAGACCGTGCGCGCGACCTATCGCCTGCCGCTGCTGGCCCATGCGACGCTCGAGCCGATGAATTGCACGGCGGAGGTCCGCGCCGATGGCTGTGACCTGTATGTCGGCACGCAGTGGCAGGACATGGCCCAGGGCACGGCAGCGAAGGCCGCTGGCCTCGAGCCCGCACAGGTCAACGTGCACACGACGCTGCTCGGTGGCGGCTTCGGCCGGCGCATCGAAGTGGACTTCATACCCGCGGCGGTCGAGGCGTTGAAGGCCGTCGGCAAGCCGGTCAAGCTGATCTGGACCCGCGAAGACGACATGACGCACGATGCCTACCGCCCGCCGGCACACGACCTCGTGGCCGGTGCGCTCGATGCCGAGGGCCGGCTGATCGCCTGGCAGTTTCATGTTATCGGCCCATCGGTCACGGCCCGCGTGTTCCCCGGCGCAGTAGCGGATCCGAAAGTCGCCGACCCATTCGCGGTCGAGGCGGCGCAGAATTTCCCCTACGACGTGCCGAACGTGTCGGTGGATTACCTGCGCCAGGAAATCGGCATCAATCTGGGCTACTGGCGTTCGGTCAGTCATGCGCTGAATTGCTACGTCGCTGAAAGCTTCATGGACGAACTGGCAAATGCCGCAGCTCAGGATCCGTTCGAGTTCCGCCGCGCGCTGCTCGGCAAGCAGCCGCGCTTCAAGCGCGTGCTCGAGGCTGCCGCCGGGATGGCCGGTTGGGGCAAGGCACCGGCTGGGCGTCATCAGGGCATCGCCTTGATGGAGGGCTATGGCACCCATCTCGCGCAGGTGGCGGAGGTTTCGGTCACCGGCGGCGCACTCAAGGTGCATCGCATCGTTTGCGCGGTCGATTGCGGGCGCATGGTCAATCCGGCGATTGTCGAGTCGCAGATCGAGAGCGGCATCATCTTCGGGCTCACGGCGGCGCTGTGGGGGGAGATCACGCTCACGGGCGGCACCGTGCGCGAGACGAACTTCGATCGCTATCGCCTGATGCGCCTGAATGAAGCTCCGGTCATCGAGGTGCGGCTGCTTGAGAGCGAGGAAGCACCCGGTGGTATCGGCGAGCCCTCGACGGCGCTCGTGGCGCCAGCAGTCTGCAATGCGATTTTCGCAGCGACCGGCAAGCGCCTGCGCGAACTGCCGATCAGCAAGGCCCTGAAGGTCTGACCGCGGGCGCGGCGTCAGCCGCGCGCGCCGAAGATCGCGGTGCCGATGCGCAGGTGCGTCGCACCTTCGGCGATTGCAGCCTCGTAATCGCCGCTCATGCCCATCGACAGCGCATCGAGCCGGTGGCCTCTGCTGTTCAGTCGCTCGCGTAATTGCCAGAGTTCGCGGAACCAGTGCCGCTGGCGCGCGACCTCGGTCTCGTCCGGCGGCAGCGCCATCAACCCGCGCAGCGCGAGGTGCGGCAGGCGGGCGATGCCATCTGCGAGCGCCGGCAGCTCCGCCGGACTGATGCCGGCCTTGGTCGGCTCATCACCGAGCCGCACCTGGATGCAGACTGCGAGCGGCGGCAGCGCCGGCGGCCGCTGTGCGGAAAGTCGCTCGGCGACCCGCAATCGATCGAGTGTGTGCACCCAGTCGAATGACTCGGCCACCGGCCGGGTCTTGTTGGATTGCAGCGCGCCGATGAAATGCCAGCGCACCGCGCGTCCGGCCAGCGAGGCGGCGTGCTCGCGGCCTTCCTGCAGGTAGTTCTCGCCCAGGTCCGCGAGGCCGGCGTCGAGCGCGCCGATGAGGCGCCCGGCGGGCTGCAATTTCGCGACACCGATCAGGGTGATCGATGCGGGATCCCGGCCGGCTGCACGGGCAGCAAACACGATCTTTTCCCGCACCAGGGCCAGCCTTGCTGCGGGATTCTGCGGAGCAGTTAACATATTGGTGTGCGGCCCCCGGGGATATACTGCCCCCGGCCCCGAACAGCCATTTTTATGTTCGCGGGGACCAAGCGTCTTGCACCGTGCCGGGGAGTCCTGATGGCCGTCGACATCGCCCAACTCTTGGCCTTCGCCGTCAAGAACAACGCATCCGACCTGCACCTTTCGGCAGGCGTGCCGCCCATGATCCGCGTGGACGGCGACGTCAAGCGCGTCAACATGCCACCGCTGACGCACAAGGAAGTGCACAGCATGGTGTACGACATCATGAACGACAAGCAGCGCAAGGTGTACGAGGAGTTCTTCGAAACCGATTTCTCGTTCGAGATTCCGAATCTGGCGCGCTTTCGCGTCAATGCCTTCAACCAGAATCGCGGCGCCGGCGCGGTATTCCGCAACATTCCGTCGCTGATCAAGACGCTCGACGACCTGAATGCGCCGAAGGTGTTCAAGGACCTGTGCATGCTGCCGCGCGGCATGGTGCTGGTCACGGGCCCGACCGGCTCCGGCAAGTCCACGACGCTCGCGGCGCTGCTCGACTACATCAACACGAACTTCTCCCGGCACATCATTACCGTCGAGGAGCCGATCGAATTCGTGCATGTGAACAAGAAGTCGATCATCACCCAGCGCGAGGTGCCCGAGCACGCCATCGACTTCCCGCAGGGCCTCAAGGCCGCGCTGCGCGAAGACGCGGACATCGTGCTCGTCGGCGAGATGCGCGACCTCGAGACCATTCAGCTCGCGCTCACTGCGGCGGAGACCGG
>JANNTO010000330.1:0-31683 GCA_031403675.1 Gammaproteobacteria bacterium
CATGAGGAGATGACCGCGCTCGCGGAGCGTCTCTCCGCGATCGTGCCGCTCGGCGAGCCTGGCATGAGCTTCTTCTGCCAGTCGGGCACGGAATCCGTCGAAGGCGCGCTCAAGCTCGCGCGCTATGTGACGGGCCGGCAGCGGATCATCGCCTTCCTCGGCAGTTTCCACGGCCGCACGATGGGTTCACTGTCGCTGACCTCCAGCAAGTACACGCAGCAGGCCGGTTTCGCGCCGACTATGCCGGGCGTCACGCACGTTCCGTATCCGAACAACTACCGCCCGCTGTTTGCAGGGGCGGACCAGGGTCGCGCCGTGCTCGACTACATCCGGATGCTGTTCGACCGAAACTTGCCTGCCCAGGAAGTCGCGGCCATCGTGATCGAGCCGCTCCAGGGCGAGGGCGGCTATCTCGTACCACCGGACGGTTTCCTCGCGGGGCTGCGCCAGATCTGCGACGAGAACGGCATCCTGCTCGTGTTCGACGAAGTGCAGTCGGGCATGGGACGCACGGGAAAGATGTTCGCGGCCCAGCATTCCGGCGTCACGCCCGACATCATGACGCTCGCGAAAGGCCTCGGCTCCGGCATGCCGATCGGCGCCGTGGTCGCAAAGCGAAGCCTGATGCAGAAATGGAAGAAGGGCGCGCATGGCAACACCTTCGGCGGCAATCCGGTCTGCTGCGCCGCGGCGAATGCGACCATCGATCTCGTGCGCGAGCAATTCGTCGCGAATGCGGCCAAGGTCGGGGCGCACTTCATGAAGCGGCTCGGCGAGATGCGCGCGGGTTATCCCTGCATCGGCGATCTGCGCGGCTACGGCCTGATGATCGGCATGGAGCTCATCGAGAAGGACGGCTCGCCGGCGCGCAAGCTGATGGATCCGCTGCTGCATCGCGCCTACCAGAACGGGCTGTTGCTGCTGACCTGCGGCGTCTCGACGCTCCGCTTCATGCCGCCCCTGTGCGTGACCGAGGCCGAAGTGGATGAGGCGCTGGTTTACCTGCGCCAGAGTCTCGACGAGGCGCTGGCAGGCAACGCATGATCCGCGCGCTGCGGGTGCTCGCCGTATTTGTTCCACTCCTGTGGGCGTCGACGGCGGTTGCGGCGCGCGACCCGGTGTTGAACCAGGTCCAGTTGCCGCACAACTATTACTGGCGCGAACTTTATCTTCCGCAGTTGACCACCGGGCCCTCCGCCGCGGCGTTCATGCCGGACGGCGCCGAACTCGTCTACAGCATGGCGGGTTCATTGTGGCGCCAGCGGATCGGTGCGGACCACGCGACCGAACTGACCCACGCCGATGCCGCCTATGACTATCAGCCGGATGTTGCGCCAGACGGCGGCAGTGTCGTGTTCAGCCGTTATGACGGGCGCGCGATTGAATTGTGGCGGCTCGATCTCGCCAGCGGCCGCGAGCAGGCGCTGACCAGCAACGGCGCTGTCAATGTCGAGCCGCGGCTGTCGCCGGATGGCCGGCAACTCGTGTGGGTCTCGACCGCCGGTGCCGGGCATTTCAACCTGATGATCGCGGACCTGGGTCCCGCGGGTCTTGCGAACCAGCGTTACCTGGTCGCACCGCGCGAGAGTGTGATCAGTCGCTACTACTATTCATCCCACGATCACGCGATCAATCCTTCCTGGTCGCCGGACGGCACGCGCGTATATTTCGTCAGCAATGCCGAGATCGCCTGGGGCACGGGCACGATCTGCTCGATCTCGGCCGCGGAAATGAATGCCCGATACGAATGTGCGTCCCGGCATCAGGAGGAAACATCCTGGGCAGCGCGGCCGGAGATTGCGCCGGACGGCAAGCGTGTGTTGTTCTCGAGTTACCGCGGCAGGTCCTGGCATCAGCTCTGGCTGACGACCACCGCCGACGCGGCACCCCTGCCGCTGACCTATGGCGAATTCGACCGACGGAATGCGCGCTGGTCGCCGGACGGCGCGCGCATCGCCTACATCAGCAACGAGAGCGGCAACACGTCGCTGTTCGTGCAGGATTTCTTTGGCGGAGCGCGGAGCGAAATCGCCGCCCGCAGTCGCCGTGCGTTGCGCCCTACTGCCACGGTCACGCTCGCAATTGAAGACAGCGCCGGTCGCGCGACGCCGGCGCGCGTTTCGATCCTCGGCAGCGATCGTCGCTGGCATGCGCCGCGGGATGCGTGGATGCACGGCGACGAAGCCTATGACCGCGCGCTGTTCCCGAGCGAACCGCATTATTTCCATTGCCAGTCGCCCTGCACGGTCGAGTTGCCCGCGGGCGCGGCCACGATTCGTGCCAACAGTGGTTTCCGCCGTCTGCCGTGGCGCGGCGAGCGAACGTTTGCGCCCGGCGTGGCCGCCGAACTGCCGATCGTGCTCGTGGATCACGACCTGCCGCAGGAATTCGGACGCTTCGTCAGCGCCGACCTGCATGTGCACATGAACTACGGCGGGCATTACCGCAATACGCCCGAGCACATGCTCCTGCAGGCAGACGCGGAGGATCTCGACGTGGTCTACAACCTGATCGTCAACAAGGAAGAGCGCATTACGGATGTCGCGTATTTCAGCGCCGCTCCGGATCCCGCGAGCGGCGCACGCCAGTTGTTGCACGCGCAGGAGTATCACACCAGCCTCTGGGGGCACCTCGGGCTGTTGCACCTGTCCGACCATCTGCTGCTGCCCGACTACACCGCGTATCGGCATACCGCGCTCGCGAGCCCGTGGCCACACAACGGCGCCATTGCGGATCTCGCGCATGCGCAAGGCGCGCTGGTCGGTTACGTCCATGCGCTCGACTTCCCCATCGATCCGCCGAATGAGAAGACGCTCTCCTACATGCTTCCCGCGGATTTTGCGCATGGCAAGGCGGACTACCTAGAGGTCATGGGCTTCTCCGATCACCGCCTCACCGCCGCGGTCTGGTACCGGCTGCTGAATCTCGGTTTTCGAATTCCGGCCGGCGCCGGTACCGATGCGATGGCGAATTACGCGTCGCTGCGCGGACCTGCTGGTCTCGTGCGTGTGTTCCTGGATGCGTCCGCGGGACGCGCGCCGGCGGCGCTCCGCGACGCACTTAAATCCGGCCGCACGTTCGTCAGCAACTCCGCCCTGCTGGGTCTCGAGGTCGGCAATGCCCGCCCCGGCGCCACGATCCCGCGCGCAGCGGGGCGCACGCCGTTTCGCATTTCGATGCGCTCGCCGGTCGCGATGGATCATCTCGAGCTGATCCACAACGGCCGAGTGATCCGGAGCTTCAAACTCAAGGGCGACCGCCGGCAACACGATGCCGCCGGGGAAATCCGCATCGAGCAGGGCGGCTGGATCGTGTTGCGCGCCTGGAACGAGGGGCCGGACCCCGGGGTGCTCGACCTGTACCCGTACGCGACGACCAGTCCGATTTACATCGACGCTCCGGCGGCGCCGCCCGCGCCGGCCGATGCGGCGTATTTCATCGCGTGGATGGACCGTGTCATCGAGGCGGCGGAAGCGCCGCGCGACTGGAACAACGATGCTGAGCGTCGCGACACGCTCGAGTACCTGAGGACTGCGCGCGAAATATTCGTGGCGCGTGGAGCCCTCAAGAAACCGGATTGACGCGCCGCTAGTTCGGCGGCGCAAGGCGCCCATAGAATTTCAGCAGCGCGACCAGCTCGGCCTGCGGCAGGGCCTTGGCCCAACGCCCGCCGTCGCCCTGCATGTCGCGCGCTGCGATCATCGAGTTGACGATCGCTTCCTCGGTCGCCTGCACGGTCGCCTCGAACAGGGGGTCCATGCGGTCGTTGTCCAGAAACTCGGCCTGCGCGACCGGCTTGCCTGCGAAAGCCGCCGCATTCGCGGTCGAGAACGCGACGAAAATATCGCCCGAACCATTGCCGGCGAATGAACCCATGCGCGCGAGTCCCATGCCGGCGCGGCGCGCGATGCGCTTCAGTTGCTGCGGCAGGAGCGGTGCATCGGTCGCGACGATGATGATGATCGAACCCGTGTCGCCGTCAGCGGGCGTGTGTTCCTTCGGCCGGTCCTGCAGCAGATGCCGGCCGACCGGCACGCCGGAAATGCGCAGGCTCTCGCGCGTGCCGTAATTCGCCTGTACCAGCACGCCGACGCGTCGGGCCGCGCCCGCGATTTCGACCTGGCGTGAAGCGGTGCCGATGCCGCACTTGAATTCGTGGCACGTCATGCCGGTGCCGCCGCCGACATTGCCCTCGGCGACCGGCCCGTCCGTCGCAGAATCGAGCGCCGCATCCACGTGCGCGGGCTTGACGTGAAAGCCGTTGACGTCGTTCAGGTGGCCGTCCCAGGTCTCGGCGACGACCGGTGTCGACCAGAAATAACCGGCCGCATCCGCTTCGCCCTGGCGCACGCGCCAGGCGATCGTCGCCTCGTGCACGGTGCCGACGCTGTGCGTGTTGGTCAGCATCACCGGGCCGTCGAGCATGCCCGATTCCTCGATCCAGCTCGTGCCGGTCATCTCGCCCGCGCCATTCAGCGCAAACCAGCCGCCGAATACCGCGGTCTTCAGGCTGCCCCGGCCGCGCGGCAGGATCGCAGTGACACCGGTCCGAACCTTGTGCCCATCCGCCAGATCCTCGATCAGCGTGACCTGGCCAACCGCCACGCCGGCAACGTCGGTGATGGCATTCAGGGGTCCCGGTTGTCCGTCGAACGGTACGCCCAGGTCGCGGGCTCGCGGATCTGCGACGCAGACGGCGGTCGCCAGGGCCATCAGGAGTGTCAGGATGCTGCGCATTTTGGGGGCCCGCATTCAGGTGAAACGGTTTCGCCGGCGGAGCCAGCGGCTTACTATCCCGGGGCCGACATGCTAACGCAGGACGCCACGCGCGCCTAACGGAGTTGCCTGAATGATCATTCATCGTACCGCGATCGGATCGCTGCTCGCGGTCGTACTAGCGGCCTTCTCTGTTGCGGCGCCAGCCGAGACGCTGGTGATTCGCGCCGGCCGGCTGCTCGATGTCGAGCAGGGCCGCTACCTCACGGACCAGGCGATTCGCATCTATGACGGACGGATCGCGTCCGTGTCGTCCTGGGGCAGCGGTTCGCGCGGAGGCGCACGGCTCATCGATTGGTCGGCGTACACGGTGCTGCCGGGCCTGATCGACCTGCATACCCATCTGGTCGGCGACATCTATACGGCCGACCTCGCGGCACCGCTTTCGAGCTCCGCCGCACGCGACGCACTGATCGGCGCAGCGCATGCGCGCGCGACGCTGGCGGCCGGCTTTACAACCGTGCGCGACGCCGGGACTTATCGCGCGCTGGTGGACGTCGCGCTGCGCAATTCCATCAATGCCGGGCAGGTCGCGGGCCCGCGGATGTTCGTTCCCGGTGCCTACGTGACAATTACGGGCGGCGGCGGCGAGGTGGTGCCTGGACTGACGACCGGAGTGGCCATCCCGGACGAGATGCGCCGCGGTGTCGCAAACAATGCGGGAGAAGTGCGGCGACGGGTAAAGGAGCTGCTGACCGGCGGCGCGGATTTCATCAAGATCGTCGCAACCGGGGCGGTAGTGGCCGAGGGCGGCCAACCGGGGGCTTCCGAGTACACCGAACCGGAAATCCGCGCAGCGGTCGAAGAGGCGGCAAAAGTCGGCACCTATGTCATTGCGCACGCTCACGGCGCAGAGGGCATCAAGAATGCGGTGCGCGCCGGCGTGCGCAGCATCGAGCACGGCTCGTATCTCGACGACGAGGGCATCGAGCTGATGCTCCGCCACGGCACCTGGCTGGTCGCGGATGTCTACAACGGCGACTACATCGAGGAGATTGGCCGCCGCGATGGCTGGTCGGAGGAGATTCTGCGCAGGAACCGCGAAGCCACTGACATCCAGCGCCAGGGATTCGCGAAGGCGGTGCGCGCCGGCGTGCACATTGGCTTTGGCACCGATGCCGGGGTCTTCCCGCACGGCGACAACGCCCTGCAGTTCGCGTACATGGTGAAGTACGGCATGACGCCGCTCGGTGCGATCCGCGCCGCGACGATCGACGCCGCCGCATCGCTCGGCCGTGCGCAGGAACTCGGCTCGATCGCGCCGGGCAAGTTCGCCGACCTGGTCGCCGTAAGCGGTGATCCGCTCGAGGACATCGGGCGGTTGGCTCATGTGGCCGGGGTCATCAAGCACGGCCAGCTCGTCGGCACGGGGGATGCCCGATGAGTACCGATACGCGCCAGCTCGGGCTCGCCATGTGCACCGCGCTCGTGGTTGGCAACACGATTGGCATGGGCATCTTCATGCAGCCGGCGGCGCTCGCGCCCTATGGCCTCAACGCACTGACCGGCTGGACGGCGGTCATCATCGGCTGCGCCTGCCTCGCAATCGTGTTCGCGGCGCTGGCGCGGCGCTTGCCGCAGGCGGACGGGCCCTTCGGCTATGTGCGCACGACGCTTGGCGAGCCGACCGCGTTTGCGGCGCTGTGGTGCTACTGGATCTCGACCGTGGTGACCAACGCCGCGCTCTCGGTCGCGGTGGTCGGCTATTTCGTCTCCGTTTTTCCGGCCGCTGCCGCCATACCATCCGCGGCCCTGGCCGTCGCATTCATGTGGTTGTTCGTCGGCGTCAATCTGCTCGGCGTGAAAAGCGGCGGGCGAGTCCAGGTAATCACTTCGCTGCTGAAGCTGGTTCCGCTCGTACTGGTCATGGTTCTGGGCAGCGCGGCAATCCTCGCCGAGCCGTCGGCCTACACTCCGAATCTGCCCGCGGTGCCACCCATCGGGCTGCAGCCGTCGATGGCGGCCGCGACCATTGCGCTCTACGCCATGCTCGGTTTCGAATCCGCGACCGTCGCCGCGGGGCGCGCCAGGGATCCGGAGCGCACCATTCCGCGCGCCACTTTGATCGGTACGCTGTTTGTCGCGGTCATTTATATAGCGATCGTCACGATCAGCATCCTGCTGGTGCCGCAGGCGACGCTGGCCGCGTCCGATGCGCCCTTCGTCACGATTCTCGACAGCCTGCTCGGTGCCGGGAACGGCCGCTGGCTCGCCCTGTTCGTCGTCGTCAGCGGCCTCGGGTGCCTGAACGGCTGGACGCTTCTGGTCGGCGAACTGACCCGCACGCTGGCGATGAACAAGCTGCTGCCGGCAATGCTCGGTCGCAGCAATCGTTTTGGCGCGCCCTGGGCGGCGCTCCTCCTGACGGGGGTGCTCGCGACCTTTATCGGGCTGATGAACTACAGCGAGTCGCTGGTCGCGGGTTTCACCTTCCTGTCGGTGGTCGTGACCGCCGCGAACCTGCCCCTGTATCTGTGCTGCGCGCTGGCACTCTTTGTTCTGCGACGCCGCGACCCGAGCGCCTTGTCGCCGGCACTCTGGCTCGCGGGCGCGGGCGGCCTTGCGTTCACGGCGTTCGCCTTCGTCGGCGTCGGCAAGGAGCCGTTCCTGTGGGCGCTGGCGCTGGCGTTCGCCGGACTGCCGGTTTATTTCCTGATGCGGAAGTTTCACCCGTCGCCGTCCGTGGTGGCGTCACCCCGAACGTGACCGCGGAGTCGAACCCCGCTGACGAGCCTGCCGGCAGGTTCGCGACCGCGCTCGCGAACGCCGCGCGCTTGCTTGGGACTGCGCCGAAACTCGCCGCGCAACAGGCCGCCGCGATCCTGGCGATCGTGCCGGATCATCCATCGGCCCTGCTGCTGCTCGCGGCCGCCCGCCATCGCGCGGGCGATGCCGCGGGTGCAATCGAGCTGCTGGAACCGATCGTCGCGGCGCATCCGCATTCGCCCGTTGCGCACTATGAGCTCGGGCTCGCGCTGGGCGCGTTGGGTCGTGGCGAGGCGGCGGTTGTGGCGCTGCATCGCGCGGTCGAACTGAAGCCGGAGCTCGGCGACGCGTGGCGGGCGCTGGCGGATCACCTCAATGCCCTGGGTGATTCCGAGGGAGCCGATGCGGCCTATGCGCGGCATCTGCGTTTTGCTTCGCGCGATCCGCGCCTGCTCGAGGCCGGCGCTGCCCTCGTCGAGAACCGCATCGCGCAGGCCGAGACGCTACTGCGCGCGCACCTGAAACAGCATCCGACGGACCTCGCCGCGCTCCGCATGTTGGCCGAGGTCGCGGCGCGGCTCGGACGATTCGTGGATTCCGAGGCCCTGCTTGCGCGCTGCCTCACGCTCGCGCCGAGCTTCACCGCGGCGCGACACAATTACGCGGCCATCCTGAACCGGCGCGGCAAGGGCGCACAGGCGCTCGCGGAGATCGAGCGGGTGCTAACGCAGGAGCCCGGGAATCCAGGTTACCGCACCCTGCTCGCGGCAATTCTCGGTCGCATCGGGCAATTCGACCGGGCGCTCGGGGTTTACGAGAGCCTGCTCGCCGAGTACCCGAAACACGCGAATGCCTGGATGAATTACGGTCATGCGCTCAGGTCCACCGGACGGCGCGAGGATTCGATTGCCGCCTACCGGCATTCGATCGAATTGCGGTCGGACTTTGGCGAACCGTGGTGGGGTCTGGCCAACCTCAAGACCTTTCATTTCGAACCGACAGAAGTCGCCATGATTCGAACCGAGCTCGCCCGCTCGGATCTTGGCCTGGCAGACCGGTATCACTTCCATTTCGCGCTCGGCAAGGCGCTCGAGGATCAAGGCTCATGGGCCGATGCCTTCTCCCACTACGAGCAGGGCAATCGCCTGCGCCGGTCGCTGGTTCAGTACGGCCCGGATCACAACTCGAGCCAGGTGGCGCGTTACAAAGCGCTATTTTCACGGGCGTTTTTTGCCGAGCGCCGCGACTTCGGGTCGACCGCGCCCGACCCGATTTTCATCGTCGGGCTGCCGCGCGCAGGTTCTACGCTTCTCGAGCAGATCCTCTCGAGTCATTCAGCAGTCGAGGGCACGATGGAGCTGCCCGATGTCATCGGAATTGCGCGCGCGCTCGGCGAGCGGAACGGCGGGTCGCAGGAATCGAAGTACCCTGACGTGCTCGCAACGCAGAGCGCCACACAGTTGCGCGCCCTCGGGGAGCGCTATATCGAACAGACCCGCATCCAGCGCAAGACCGATGCGCCGTATTTCATCGACAAGATGCCGAATAACTTCGCCCACATCGGGCTGATCCACCTGATGCTGCCGCGCGCACGGATCATCGATGCCCGCCGCCACCCGCTCGGCTGCTGTTTTTCCGCGTACCGGCAGCATTTTGCGCGCGGGGGACTTTACACCTACGACCTCATCGAGCTTGGCCGCTATTACCGCGACTATGTCGAGCTGATGGCGCACTTCGATGCGGTGTTGCCGGGGCGCGTTCACCGGGTCCACTACGAAGCGATCGTCGAGGACACCGAAGCCGTGGTGCGCCGCCTGCTCGAATACTGCGGCCTGCCTTTTGAACAGGGCTGCCTGCGTTACTACGACAACGAGCGTGCGGTACGAACCGCGAGCTCCGAACAGGTTCGTCAGCCCATCTACCGCGAAGCCGTCGATCACTGGCGGCATTTCGAGCCCTGGCTGGGCCCGCTCAAGGATGCCCTCGGTCCGGTGCTCGACGCTTACCCCGCCGCGCCGGAATTCTGACGAACTCACTGCACGCGATGGATTCTGGCGCTCTCGGCCAGCGCCCTGGCGCCCGCTCACTTGCCGATGCAGAAACCCGAGAAGATCGCCCCGAGCAGCTCGTCGCTCGACACGGCGCCGGTGATTTCGCCGAGCGCTTCATGGGCCAGGCGCAGCTCCTCTGCGACCAGCTCAAACGAGGCGCGCTCCGTGAGGCGGGCCAGGGCGAGCTCAAACAGGCTTTGTGCGCGGGTCAACGCGTCGAGATGCCGGCGCCTTGCCGAGTACCCGCCCGCGGCATCGGCGCGATAGCCCGCCGCGGCTTTCAGCTGTTCGCGCAATGCCGGCAGGCCCGCGCCAGTCATCGAGGAAATGGCAACGACCGGATGCTGGCCGGGCGCTGGCGCGGCCTGCGCATCTGGCCGGTCGATCTTGTTCCAGATCAGCAGTGTGGTCTGGTCCGGTAGTGCGGCGCGCTCTGCGGCGTCGAGACCGCGGGTTCCATCGACCACGTAGAGCACGAGATCGGCGCGCGCAATTTCGGCGCGCGCGCGGCGCACACCCTCAATCTCCACCACATCCGCGGATTCCCGCAGCCCCGCCGTGTCCACAACGTGGATCGGCAGTCCGTCCACATGGATGCGTTCGCGCAGCACATCCCGCGTCGTGCCGGGAATTTCGGTCACGATCGCAGCATCGAAACCAGCAAGCGCATTGAGCAGGCTTGACTTGCCGGCATTCGGCCGCCCCGCGATCACGACCTGCAAACCATCGCGCAGCGCCCGGCCCTGCCGCACCGCCGCGCCGATCGACGCAAAACGCTCGCCGATGTCGGCCAGGCGTTCACGCACCGCTGCGCTGCCGAGGAATTCCGCATCCTCGTCCGGAAAGTCGATGGCCGCCTCGACGAAGGCGCGCAGTTCCTGCACTGCGGCGGCGAGCTCATCGATCTCGCGCGAGAATTCTCCCGCGAGTGAGCGCAGCGCGGCGCGCGCGGCTTCCGCCGAACCCGCGTCGATCAGGTCCGCGATCGCCTCCGCCTGCGCCAGATCGAGCTTGTCATTGAGAAATGCGCGCTCGCTGAATTCGCCGGGGCGCGCCATGCGCGCGCCGAGCTCGATCGCGCGCGCGACCAGCAGGTCCATCACCACGGGCCCGCCGTGGCCATGCAGCTCCAGCACGTCTTCGCCGGTGAACGATTGCGGGGCCGGAAAATACAGCGCCAGCCCCGCGTCGATGGCGCGCCCCAGCGCGTCCGAGAAAACCGCGACCGCCGCATGTCGCGGTGCCGGCACGGTGCCGAGCATGGCGGTTGCGATCGCGCGGGTCGCGGGGCCGGAGATGCGGACGATGCCGATGCCGCCGCGCCCCGGCGGTGTTGCCGCAGCAACGATGGTCTGTTCCGGGGTGTTCATCGGCGGCGAGTATACGAAGGCGCAGCCGCGCCCGGCTCAGCCGGTGCGCTGTTTCTTCGCCTCGGCCTCGACCACGCGGTTGATCTTCCACTGCTGGGCGATCGACAGCGCCGTGTTCGTGAGCCAATACAGCACGAGGCCCGCGGGAAACCACATGAACATGGCGGTCATGATGACCGGCATGAAGGCAAAGACTTTGGCCTGCACCGGGTCGGGTGGCGTCGGGTTCAGCTTGAACTGCAGGAACATCGCGCCACCCATCAGGATCGGCAGGATGAAATACGGGTCGCGCGACGACAGGTCCTGGATCCAGCCGAAGAACGGCGCCTGGCGCATTTCGACGCTTTCCAGCAGCACCCAGTAGAAGGCGAGGAAGAACGGGATCTGCACCAGCACTGGCAGACAGCCGGCGACCGGGTTGATCTTTTCGCGCTTGTACAACTCCATCATCGCGCGCGCCTGCCCTTCGCGATCGTCCTTGTGGCGCTCCTGTAGCGCCTTGAGCCGCGGCGCCACCGTTTTCATCTTCGCCATCGAACGGCCGCTCGTTTCCGACAGCTTGTAGAACACGAGCTTGATCAGGAACGTCACGATGATGATCGTGAGCCCCCAGTTGCCGACGAATTCGTAGATCTTCGACAGCAGCCAGAACAACGGCTGCGCGAGGATCGTCAGCAGGCCGTAGTCGGCCGTGAGCTCGAGGCGCGGGCCGGTTTTTTCCAGCTGCTCCTGCAGCTTCGGGCCGACAAAGAGTTTTTCCGCAAGTTCGAGGCTGTCGCCCGGCGCGACCGCATGCGCGGGGCCGACCACGCGCAACAAATAGTCGAGGTCCTTGACCCGCAGTTCGTACTGGTAGGCCTGCCCCGCCGCCGGCACGATCGCCGCGACGAAATGATGCTGCATTCCGGCGACCCAGCCATTGGTGATGGTGCGCGACAGCGAGCGGTCTTCCTCATCCTCGATGTCGAGTTTCTGGTAGCTCTCGCCGTCGTAGTAAGCGGGGCCGCGAAACGCGTAGGTCGAGGGATCCATCATCGAGCGCTCGGTGCCCTGCGAGTGCCGCAGGAACTGCGCATACGACGCGAGCCGCACCGGCTCGCTGCCCGCATTCACAATGCGGTACCGGATATCCACCGCATAGGATCCGCGGTGGAACACGAAGGTCTTGTTCACCGACAGCCCGGCGCCATCCGACCAGGCGAGCGGCACCTCGAGTGTGTCCGCGCCGTCGGCAAGCCGGAATTCGCTGGTTGCTGCGGTGAATGGCGCCAGATGGTTCGGCTCTGCGCGCCCCGCCTCGCCGCTCGTCAGCCCGGACTGGAACAGGAACTGCGTTTCGACTGCATCGGTGTTGAACAGGCGCACCGGTATGGTCGGGTTGTCTTTGTCGCGCGGGTATTTCGGCAGGTCGGCCCGGATCAGTTCGCCGCCGGCGAGGCTGAGATCGATGTCCTGCACGTCGGTGACGATGTGGACGCGGCCGGTGGCCGCCGGCCCCGCGGCGCTGTCGCCTGGCGCCGGTGTCGTTTCCGCCGCCACCGGCGCTGCCTCGCCCGCGACCGCGGGCAGCTCGTCGGCCAGGCTCGCGGTGGCTGCGGCGGGTGTGGTCGCTGCCGCGCTGGTCGCGGCGCCGGTTCCGGCAGCGGTTGGCGGTGCCGTCGGCACGCTGTCCTTCATCCAAGCCTGGAAATTGAGCCACAGCACGAACAGCAGGCCGGCCCACAGCAGAACGCGCGGGTTATTCATCGGCCGCGCCCTCCGGGAACCGGGTCGTATCCCGCTGCGCCCCACGGATGGCAGCGGCAAACGCGCCTGAATGAGAGCCAGCTGCCGCGCAGCGCGCCATGGCTTTCGATGGCCTCCAGCGCGTAGGCCGAGCAGGTCGGGTGATAGCGGCAGTTGCCGCCCAGCAGCGGACTGAGCGTCCAGCGATACAGGTGGATTGGGAGCTGCAATAATTTCTTCACTGCGCGGCCCGGATTTCCTGCCACAGGCGCTCGAGGCTCGCAAAGATTTCGCGATTCGGTGCGGGCGCCGCTTGCGCGCGCGCGGTCACGAACACATCCACCGCCGGTAACTCCTGCCGATGCATCCGGAAAGATTCGCGAATCAGGCGGCGCAGGCGATTGCGCGGCACGGCGGCGCCGATCGCGCGCACGCTGACCGCCATGCCGAGCCGGGCCTGGCCCGCTTCATTTGGGGTGCATTGCACGTGGAAAAACGCATCGGCATGCCGCTCGCGCCCCTTGCGCACGCGCTCAAACTCGGCGGCGGTGTGGAGCTTGTGATCCGCCCGCAATCCGTAGCGCCCTGACGTAACTTCACTCGTCAGCGTTTTTCAGTGACGGCCAGGCGCTTGCGGCCCTTGGCCCGGCGGCGCTTCAGGACCTGGCGGCCTTTCTTCGACGCCATGCGGGCGCGGAAGCCGTGTGTGCGCCTGCGTTTGATCTTGCTTGGCTGGTAGGTCCGCTTCGTGGCCATGATCCCAAACCTTTGAAAAATAAGGGTCTGCCGATGCAGACAAAGGGCGGCAAGGTTACGGAGCCGGGCCATTTCTGTCAACCGCAAAGGCCTGTGGATAACTCTGGCGCGGTGACGGGTGCGGCCGTAGACTCATCGGCGTTTCCATTCGAAGAATTTCAGCGGGGAATTGCTCGTGCAGGGCTCGCTTTGGCACCACTGTCTGCGTCAACTCGAGAACGAGGTGCCGGAGCAGCAGTTCAACACCTGGGTCCGCCCGCTGCAGGCCGTCGAGCGCGACGGCGCGCTGCACCTGCTCGCCCCGAACCGCTTTGTCGTTTCCTGGATCGAGAAAAATCTCTACGGCCGCATCGAACAGCTGCTCGGTGCCGCCGGCAGCGGGGCCGGCCCGCGCGTGACGCTCGGGGTCGGCTCGCGGCGTGAAGACGCCCCCGCCCCAGAACCGCCGGCGGCCGCTGCCGCGCCGGCAAAGGCCCGCGAGCCGCAACTCATCGGCAGCCGTTTCAACCCGGATTTCACCTTTGCGACCTTCGTCGAAGGCAAGAGCAACCAGCTCGCACGGGCTGCCGCCGTCCAGGTCGGCGAAAACCCGGGGCGCGCCTACAACCCGCTGTTCATCTATGGCGGCGTCGGGCTCGGCAAGACCCACCTGATGCACGCGGTCGGCAACCTGATGCGCCAGCGCCACCCCGCAGCCCGCATTGCCTATGTGCACAGCGAGCGCTTTGTCAGCGAAATGGTCCGTGCGCTGCAGCACAACACGATGGCCGAGTTCAAGCAGACTTACCGCACGCTCGATGCGCTCCTGATCGACGACATCCAGTTTTTTGCCGGCAAGGACCGCTCGCAGGAAGAATTCTTCCACACCTTCAACGCGCTGCTCGAGGGCCAACAGCAAATCATCCTGTCCTGCGATCGCTATCCGAAAGAGGTCACCGGTCTCGAAGAGCGGCTGAAATCCCGCTTCGGCTGGGGCTTGACGGTCGCGATCGAGCCGCCGGAACTCGAGACTTGCGTCGCGATCCTGATGGCGAAATCCCAGGCCGCGGGCGGCGAATTACCCGAGGAAGTGGCCTTTTTCATAGCGAAACGCATCCGCTCGAACGTCCGTGAACTCGAGGGTGCGCTGCGCCGGGTGCTCGCCACGTCGCGCTTTACCGGGCGCGCCGTCACGCTTGAGCTGGCGCGCGAGGCACTCAAGGATCTGCTGGCGGCACAGGAACGCCTGGTCACGATCGAGAACATTCAGAAGACCGTCGCTGAATACTTCAAGATCCGCATCGCGGATCTGCTGTCGAAGCGTCGCAGCCGTTCGATCGCCCGCCCGCGCCAGGTCGCGATGGCGCTGGCGCGCGAACTGACCAATCACAGCCTGCCGGAAATCGGCGATGCGTTCGGCGGTCGTGATCACACGACCGTGATGCATGCCTGCGATCGGGTGAAGGATCTGCGCGAGCTGGAACAGCGGGCGCGGGAGGATTACCTCAACCTGTTGAGAATCCTGACCAGCTGATGTGGATAATGTGTGGAGTGCTGCGGGGGCATTTTTGCTCCACAGTCGTTCCACAGGGGTGCCATAGGAACAAGCTCACCAGCCCATGTTGTTATGCTTCGCGCAAGCCGTTGCGAGCGGTCGCTTTTCCGGGCTTTTCCACCGAAAATGCGGCGCTCTGTAACTACTACAGTCATAAGAAATATGATTCCTGTTAGAACAGATCAACGATCAATTACTCCGGGTGCACAGATGAAATTCAGCGCCGAACGCGAAAACCTGCTGGCCGCCCTTCAATCGGTCATCGGTGTTGTGGAACGCCGGCAGACGATGCCAATTCTTGCCAATCTGCTGCTGTCCGCGGAGCAGGGAAAGCTCTCGATCACTGCAACGGATTTGGAGGTCGAGCTGGTGGCTCAGGCCGAAATAAAATCCGGCGCAGATGGCCGGGTCACACTGCCGGGACGCAAGCTGCTGGATATCTGCCGCTCGCTTCCAGACGGCGCCACGCTGACTTTCAGCCAGGACGGCGATAAAGCCACCATCAAAGCCGGTCGCAGCCGCTTCGTGCTGGCCACCCTCCCCGCCAGCGACTTCCCGGTGATCGACGAGCTTGCCCAGCAGCAGACCCTGAACCTCCCGCAGTCCGATCTCCGCCGCCTTCTGGACAAGACGCACTTTTCCATGGCACAGCAAGACGTGCGCTATTACCTGAATGGCATGTTGCTGGAAACAGATGGGAAAATGCTCCGAACGGTCGCAACTGACGGCCATCGTCTGGCATTGTGCGAAATGGACCTGCCCACGAAAGCGAACCACCAGCAGGTCATTATTCCGCGCAAAGGCGTGCTCGAACTGCAGCGGCTGCTTGGCACCGAGGGAGACGTTGCAATCACCATTGGAAGCAACCACGTTCGCGCCCAGATCGGCGACGTTCGCTTCACATCAAAGCTGATTGACGGCAGATTCCCGGAATACAGCCGCGTGATTCCGAGCGCGCCGCAGAAAGCCATCGTTGCCGATCGCGAAGTGCTGCGCGCAGCGCTGCAACGGACCTCGATCCTCGCGAATGAGAAATACCGCGGGATCCGGCTCGCGCTGAAAACGAACTCGCTGACCCTCCAGGCGCACAATCCGGAGCAGGAAGAGGCCGAGGAGCAGGTCGAGGTCAGTTACAAAGGCGATGAGCTGGAAGTCGGCTTCAACGTCGGCTATCTGCTCGATGCCCTCGCGGCGGTGGACGGAAGCGAAGTCGAGATCGGCGTGACCGACGGCAACTCAAGTTGCCTGGTTCGCGCGCCAGGCACCACCAGCGCCCGGTACGTCGTGATGCCGATGCGGCTGTAAGGGGCGCAATGCCCCTCGGCTGGTTCCGCGCCGAGCAATTTCGCTGTCTCGTTGAAGTCGAGCTCACGCTCGATTCCGCCGCCAACCTGTTTGTCGGGCCAAACGGCTCGGGCAAGACCAGCCTGCTGGAAGCGGCCTTTTTCTTGGGCCGCGGCCGCTCCTTTCGCAGCCGGCGCCGCGATGCGCTGATTCGTCACGGGCAGGAAGAATTCCTGCTGGCGGGGCGGAGCACCGCCGGACCCATCCCCGTGCCGATCGGCGTCCGCGCCAGTCGCACCAACACGGAGTTGCGCGCCGGCGGCGCTGCCGCAAGCGGGATCGGCGAGCTCGCCGAGCAATTCCCGGTTCAGGTGATCGATCCGGAAATCCACAAGCTGCTTGAAGAGGGGCCGGGGCGCCGCCGGCGGTTCCTGGACTGGGGCGTGTTCCACGTGGAACCAACGTTTCTGGCCACGTGGCGGCGCTATCACCAGGCGCTGCGGCAGCGCAATGCCGCGCTCAAGCTTGATCGGGGCGACGAGGATCTGGCCGCCTGGGAACAAGAGCTCGCGACCAGCGGAGAAAGCCTCGCCAGACAGCGCGAGGCGTATCTGGCGCGACTTGCGGGGCCGCTCCAGAGCATTGGGGAGGCGCTGCTCGATCGGCCGATTACGCTCGTGCACAGCGCCGGCTGGGATTCCGACCGGCCACTGCTCGAAGTTCTGAGCGCCGGGCGGCAACGCGACCGACGCTACCGGGCGACCCAGGCCGGGCCGCACCGCGGCGATGTCGCGGTACACGTCGGCGGCCGCGCCGCCAAGGATCACGTGTCCCGCGGGCAGCAAAAGCTGGTCGCGGCCGCGCTGATGCTTGCGCAGCTCGAGATCCAGGAGCAGGAGCGGCCCGGACGATCGGCCCTGTTGCTGGATGATCCCGCCGCCGAACTCGATCACGAGAACCTCGCGCGATTGATGGCCATCGTGCAAACGCTGCCAGCCCAACTCTGGGTCACCTCCTTGCGCGCTGACATTCCGGGACTCCCGACGCGCGGGAAAATGTTCCACGTGGAACAGGGATCCGTACGACCGGGGTAGGGCGCAGAAACCGGCTGTTCCACGTGGAACCACGCGTTCTGTTGCGCCGCAAAATAAAAGCACCCCGCCGACCGACCCCCGGGGGCCACAACCAACTGAAAAACAAAGCAAAAAATCGTTTTTTCCGGCGCGATTTCTGCTAGGATTTCCGGATTATGCAGCCAGGCCCCGAGATCCCCCAGAAAGACGCCTACGATTCCAGCAAAATCAAAGTGTTACGGGGTCTCGAGGCGGTGCGCAAACGGCCCGGCATGTACATCGGCGATACCGATGACGGCACCGGCCTGCATCACATGGTTTTCGAGGTCGTCGACAACTCGATCGATGAGGCCCTGGGCGGCCACTGCGACCGCATCGCGGTGACCATTCACGCCGATGAGTCGGTGACCGTCACCGACAACGGCCGCGGCATTCCGACCGATATCCACCAGGAAGAAAACCGCTCGGCAGCCGAGGTCATCATGACCGTGTTGCATGCTGGCGGAAAATTCGACGACAACGCGTACAAGGTTGCGGGTGGATTGCATGGCGTCGGCGTTTCGGTCGTCAATGCACTGTCCGGCTCGCTGACGCTCTCGATCGCGCGCGACGGCAAGCTCCACCGCCAGCAGTACAAACTGGGCGAGCCGCTGGGGCCGCTGACCGTGGTGGGCTCGACCACCGATCGCGGCACGACGATCCGTTTCAAGCCCAGCAACACGATTTTCACCAACACGACGTTCTCGTACGACTGGCTGGCGAAGCGCCTGCGCGAGCTGTCGTTCCTGAATTCCGGCGTGCGCATCGAGCTGATCGATGAGCGCGAGGACAAGAGCGACGTGTTCGAGCACCAGGGCGGCGTCAGCGCCTTCGTGCAGTACCTGAATCGCAGCCGCACGGCGATTCACCCGAACATCTTCTATTTCCAGGGTCAGGAAGGGCCGATCTCGGTCGAGGTCGCCGCGCAGTGGAACGATTCCTATCAGGAATCGATGTACTGCTACACGAACAACATTCCGCAGAAAGACGGCGGCACGCACCTCGCGGGATTTCGTGCGGCGCTGACCCGGAAAATCAACGATTTCATCGAGAAGGAGGGCCGCGCCAAGCGCGAGAACGTCACGCTGACCGGCGACGACGCGCGCGAGGGCATGACCGCGATTCTCTCCATCAAGATGCCGGATCCGAAGTTCTCATCGCAGACTAAGGACAAGCTGGTTTCATCCGAGGTCAAGGGCGCCGTGGAGTCCGTGGTGGCGCAGAAACTCGGGGAATTCCTGCTCGAACGCCCGGCCGACGCGAAGGGGATCTGCATGAAGATCATCGACGCGGCGCGGGCGCGCGAAGCGGCGCGCAAGGCGCGCGAAATGACGCGCCGGAAAGGCGCGCTCGACTCCTCGGGGCTGCCGGGCAAGCTCGCCGACTGCCAGGAAAAGGACCCGAGCAAGTCCGAGATCTTCCTGGTCGAGGGCGAATCCGCCGGCGGCTCAGCCAAGCAGGGCCGGGACCGGCGCACCCAGGCCGTGTTACCGCTCAAGGGCAAGATCCTGAACGTCGAGAAGGCGCGCTTCGACAAGATGCTGTCGTCGCAGGAAGTGGTGACTCTGATCAGCGCACTCGGCACCGGCATCGGACGCGACGATTTTGATGCGGCGAAACTGCGCTATCACCGCGTGATCATCATGAGTGTGGACGGCGACGACCACGTATTCGTCCGGGACCGCGGCGGTGCCGCGCGAATGGTCCGGATCGGCGCGTTCATTGATGCCACGCTCGACGCACATCGCGACAGTGGCGCCGTGGAATCGAACGGGCATGCGGAAAAGCTGCGCGACCGCGAGCTGGGCGAAGTCCTGTGTTTTGGACAGGAGGGACGCGAGGTCCGGTTCCGGCCGATCAAGGCGGTGATCCGCCACCCGCTCGACGAAAAACTTTTCAAGATCCGGACCGCTTACGGCCGCTCCGTTCGCGTGACTTCGAGTCACAGCGTATTCGTGCATGAAAACGGCGCGATCCGGCTTAAACGCGGTGACGAGCTTGGCAAAGGCGACGAAGTGGTGGCGCCACGACGCCTGCGCTTGCCGGAAAACGCGGCAAATCGTATCGATCTGCTGCGCGAGCTTTGGAGCGATCAGCACTCGGCCGGGCAGGTGTGGGTGCGCGGCCCGGCAGTGGAAGCCTGGTGCCGGGAGCGGGTGTTGCGGCGGCATGCAGGTAACCCCGGCCTGACCGCGCCACGCATCGAGATTCCGGCCCCGGTACGCGCGGAGATGAGCGCGCGGCGCCGCGCCAGCGGCATTTCCAACAGAGCGCTTTGCGGTGCCGTGGGGATTTTGCAGCCCGTGACTTTCTACGCATGGGAGCGGGGCGCACAGCGGCCGACGGCGCAACACTTCGGGGCGTACTTGAAAGCCGTGGGCGCGGATATCGCCAGCGTTATGACGCGGGTCGCAGTCGGATCAAGCCGCCTACAGAAGATCTGGGAAACACAGTACCGCGGATCCGGGCGCAATGAAGTCCGCGACCTGGTGCGCCTGGCGGCGCTCAGCCCGGGTGACCTGGAATGGTTCAGTGCGCGCGAAGATTTCGAGCTAACGCCAGAGCATTACAGCGGCCACGGGATTCCGCGCTATCTCGCGGTCAACGAGGACCTGCTTTGCCTGCTCGGCTTCTATCTGGCCGAAGGATCGGCTTCCGACCGCAATGGCGTCCGGTTTTCCATCGGACGCGGAAACAGCAGTCTGGTGCCAGAGATGCAGCAGCGGCTGGGTCGCGTCTTCGGCAGGGCGACTACGGTTTATTCGAATCGTCCGGGTGTGGCCGAGTTGAAACTCGTCAATCGCGTCGCGGCATTGGCCTGGCAGAAAGTGTTTGGATTCCGCGCTGCGGATTCGGTAAGCAAGCGGATTCCGGATCTGGTTTTCAACGTTCCTGAGACCCTGCGCCTGGCGTTTCTGCGCGGCTACCTGCTCGGCGGCGGTACGGTTTGTGACCGGCGCATCGCGTTCTACACGTCATCGTATGACTTGGCGAGCGGCCTCATGTATCTGCTCGCGTCGCTGGGTGTAATCGGCTCGTTGACCGAGATGGAGCCAGATGGCGTCGTCCGCGAGATCCGCGGGGCGCCGTGCGTTACGAGGAATCGCCATTGGATCGTTTCGGTCTGCGCCGCTGAAGAGTTGCGCGGGCTATCGAGCGTCTGGTCCGACCACAAAAACGCCGCCGCGCTGGCCGGCCGGCTGGATAGGCCCGGGGGCGGGATCAACCGCCGCTTCAGACCGCTGGACGGCGACCTGATGGCGCTGCCCATCGTTTCAATCGAAGAAGTGGAGCCTGGCAACGGCTACGTTTACGACTTTTCGGTCGAGACGGACGAGAACTTTGTCGCGGGAATGGGCGGCATCTGCTGTCACAACACCGACGCGGACGTGGATGGCAGCCACATCCGCACGTTGCTGCTGACGTTCTTCTATCGCCAGATGCCCGAATTGATCGAGCACGGAAACATCTATATCGCACAGCCGCCGCTGTTCAAGATCAAGCGCGGCAAGCAGGAAATGTACGTCAAGGACGAGGCCGAGCTCGATCAGTTGCTGCTGACGAGCGCCCTCGACAACGCCGCGCTCTTCGTGAATCCGGAGGCGCCGCCACTCGGCGGGTCCGGGCTCGAAATGTTGGCGCGCCAGTACATGGAAGTGAAGGCGATTATCGGGCGCTGGTCGCGCCGCTACGACCGCCGCTTGCTCGAGCAACTGCTCGCCATGCGCCCGGTTGGCGAACAGCAATTCGCGGATGCCGCCTGGCTCGAGGGCTGGGCCAAGGAACTCGAGGCGCGGCTCAACTCGGACGGCAGCCTGGTGCACAGCTACAAACTTTCGGTGCGCCGGAACGAGGGGGGCGACCCGGCCCGCGTGGACGTCTCGCGCGCCGAGCACGGCGTCACTGCGGAGAAGCATCTGCAGCGCGAGTTCTTCGAGTCTGCGGAGTACGGCCGCATCGCCGAACTCGGCGCGACGCTCAATGACTTCATCGGTGCCGGGGCTTTCGTGACGCGCGGCGCTGAGCGCCAGGACATTGGCGGATTTCCGGAGGCGATGGCCTGGCTGCTCGACCAGGCGCGCAAGGGCCAGACGATCCAGCGCTACAAGGGCCTCGGCGAAATGAACCCGGGACAGCTCTGGGAGACGACCATCAATCCCGAGGTGCGCCGGCTGCTGCAGGTGCGCATCGAAGACGCTGTTGCCGCCGACGATATCTTCACGACGCTGATGGGTGACGCGGTCGAACCGCGGCGCGAATTCATCGAGAAGAACGCGCTGTACGTTTCCAATCTGGACGTCTGAGCCGCGCCGAAAACGCCGGTCCGGAAAAGCACCCGGCAGATCAGCCGTTTGTGCCACAAGCGGATGCTTATGCACATCCGGAAAACCCGGTCTTTCAGCCGGCCAGGGCGGCACGGATCGCGGGCCAACGGATGCGCACCAACGGCAGCGAACGGCTCAGCTCACCGGCGCGCTGATCTCGCGCATCTTTGCTTCGATCCAGTTCTGCACTTCGGCGTTGAGCTCGCGCGGATCGCGGCCGGTCGCTTCGATCGGCGGCCCGATCACGACGCGAATCACACCCGGCTTCTTGAGCAGTCCGCGGCGCGGCCAGAAGTCACCGGCGTTGTGTGCGACCGGCACGATCTTGACGCCGGCCTGCGATGCGAGCAGCGCACCGGACATTCCGTACTTGCGGGTCTGGCCCGAATCCATGCGCGTGCCTTCCGGAAACACCAGCACCCAGATGCCGGCGGCAAGCCGATCGCGCCCCTGGTCGAGCACCTGGTTGACGGCGCGATGTCCGGCGCCGCGATCGATCGCGATGCACTTCAGCATCCAGGTCGCCCAGCCGACCAACGGGATCCAGAGAATCTCGCGCTTGAGAACCCAGGCTTGCGGCGGCAGCACGACCATCTGCGCCATCGTTTCCCAGGCCGAGGTGTGCTTCCACATCGAGACGTGCGCGCCCTCGGGTGGAATATTTTCGCGGCCCTCGACGACCCAATCGAGGCCACAGAAAATTTTCGCGAGCCACATGTTGGAACCCGCCCAGCCGCGCGCGAAACAGTAGAGCTGACGAAATGGCAGCCAGCCGAAGAGCGTGATCACCGCGCCCCAGACGGGCGAAAAAAGAAACAGCAGTGCGGTGAAAATCAGCGAGCCAAGCCATTGCAATACGGCGATCCTGCGCCACGACGCGACCCGGAAAGCGTGCCCGGCGGGACTCTCGTTGCCCATCAATCAGTTGTACTGAAAAAGGATGTGTATGAACATCCGAAAAATGACGTCATTTCAGCCCGAAAGACGCGCCAGATTGGCCGTGTGCAGGAACAGGCGCTGCAACGCCGCCAGCAGCGCCAGACGATTGGCGCGCACCCGCACATCGTCCGTCATGACCAACACGCGATCGAAAAATCCGTCCACCGCGGGACGCAGCGTGGCGAGGCGCGCGAGTGCTTCCGCGTAGCGGCGCGAGGTGACCAGACGCTCGACCTCGATGCGAAGATCCTCGAGTTCGGCCGCAAGCTTGCGCTCGTCCGGGTCGGTCAGCAGGCCCGGATCGACCCGCGGATTCGGTTGCTCGCCGGCCTTGCGCAGGATGTTCGAAATGCGTTTGTTCGCGGCAGTCAGGCTGGTCGCATCCGGAAGTTTCAGGAACGCCTCGAGCGCGCGCAGGCGGTCGTCGAAATCGAGCGGCGAGGCCGGGCGCGTATCGAGCACGGCGTCGAACATTTCGGTCGTCATTCCGGCATTGCTCTCGAGGTACCAGACGCGCAGCCGCTCCATCATGTAGTCGTAAATTTCATCGGACAGCGTGTCGGAAAAGGGGACGTTACCCATTTCGGTTTCGGAAAAGGGTAACGTCCCCTTTTCCAGGCGAGCGAGATCGGCGCGGACTGAATCAAGCGCGATGCGAATGAGCTCGCGCAGGTCGAGCGCGATACCGGTCTCGATCAGGATCCGCAGCACGCCGAGGGCAGAGCGGCGCAGACCATAAGGGTCTTTGGCGCCAGTCGGTTTCTGGCCGATCGCGAAGATGCCGACCAGCGTGTCGAGCTTGTCGGCGATGGCGAGCGCAAGCCCGGCGCCGGTCGCGGGCAGCAGGTCGCCGGCAAAGCGCGGCAGGTACTGCTCGGCAAGCGCTGCCGCGACCGGGTCAGACTCACCGTCGTGCAGGGCGTAGTAGCGGCCCATGATGCCCTGGAGCTCCGGAAACTCGCCCACCATGGCGCTCAACAAATCGCATTTCGCGAGCAGGGCGGCGCGCTGCGCCGTAGCAGGATCTTCGCCGGTCACGCGCGCGATCTGGACCGCGAGCGCCGTGATGCGGGCGCTCTTGTCGGCGAGCGAACCGAGCTTGGCCTGGAAAGTGACGGCCTTGAGGGCCTCGGCGCGCGAGGCCAGGGGCATCTTGCGATCGGCGGCATAGAAGAACGCGGCGTCGGCCAGGCGCGGCCGCACGACCCGCTCGTTGCCGGCGCGGATCTGCGCAGGATCCTTGCTCTCAATATTGGCCACCGCGATGAAGAGGGGTAGCAGCGCTCCATCTGCCGCCCGGGCCGGAAAGTAACGCTGGTGGTCCTGTAGGGTCGCGATCAGCACCTCCGGCGGCAGTTCAAGGAAGCGCGGCTCAAAGCGACCCGCCAACGGCACTGGCCACTCGGTCAGCGCCGTTACCTCGTCGAGCACGGCCGGATCAATGACCGCGACGCCACCCTCGGCCTGTGCGGCGGCAATGACGCCAGCACGGATGCGGTCTCGACGCGCCTCAAAATCGGCCAACACGTGACCGCGCCCCTCCAGCGCCGCCAGGTAGCCACCGGGCGAACGCAACGCCAGGGGCTTGGGGGCGTGAAAGCGGTGGCCATGGGTCATGCGCCCGGCAGCGACCCCCAGGATCTCGCAGGGCACGACCTCTTCGCCGTGCAGCATGACGACCCAATGCACGGGGCGAACAAACTGGACGGCCCCCGCGCCCCAGCGCATGCGCCGGGCGACCGGCAAGCCGTCGAGTGCCGCCTGAACGATGCCCGGCAGCAGCGCGGCGGCGGGCTGGCCGGCACGCTTGAGTTTGCAGAACAGGAATTCACCCTTCGCTTCAGTGATGCGGCCGAGGTCGGCGACCGCAACGCCACAGGACTGTGCGAAAGCGAGCGCAGCTCGGGTCGGCTTGCCTGCCGCATCGAATGCGGCGCTGACCGGCGGGCCGCGCCGTTTCAGCTGCTGCTCGGGCTGCTGGTCCAGCAGGCGGCGCACCAACACCGCGAGTCGCCGTGGCGTCGCGTAGGCAAGTGCCGCCCCGTGCGTCAGACCCACCGCATCGAGACCCGCGGCGACACCGTCACGGAAAGCTTCGGCGAGCGCCAGCAGGCTCTTTGGCGGCAGCTCCTCCGTGCCGATCTCGACCAGGAAATCCGCGCGCTTCACTGGGGACTGTCCCCTTTTTCGCTCCGCGAAAAAGGCGGACTGTCCCCTCTTTGCGGAGGCTGCTTCTTGTCAGAGGGGACAGTCCCTTTTTGCGAAGCGGAAAAAGGGACTGTCCCCAAGGGAAACCCCAGCGCTTCGCGGCTCGCGTAATAGGCCGCGGCCACCTCCCGCGTGAGCGCGCGCACGCGCAGGATGTAGCGCTGTCGTTCGGTCACGGAAATGGCTTTGCGCGCATCGAGCAGATTGAAGACGTGCGAGGCTTTCAACGTCTGTTCGTAGGCCGGCAACGGCAGCTTCGCTTCGAGCAGCGCGCGGCAATTCTTTTCACGCTGATCGAATTCCGCGAACAGCGCCGCGGCATCGGCGTGCTCAAAGTTGTACGTGGACTGCTCGACCTCGTTCTGGTGGAACACGTCGCCGTAACTCACGCGGCCGTTCGGGCCGTCAGTCCACAGCAGGTCGTAAACGCTTTCCACGCCCTGCAGATACATCGCGAGACGCTCGAGACCGTAAGTGATTTCGCCCATGACCGGCCGGCAATCGAGTCCGCCGGCCTGCTGAAAGTAGGTGAATTGCGTGACTTCCATGCCATTCAGCCAGACCTCCCAGCCGAGACCCCAGGCGCCGAGGGTCGGGGACTCCCAGTTGTCCTCGACGAAGCGGATGTCATGGATCAGCGGGTCGAGGCCGAGCGCGGCCAGCGAGCCGAGATAGCGGCTGATGAAGTCCGGCGGCGACGGCTTCATCACGACCTGGAACTGATAGTAGTGCTGCAGGCGGAACGGATTGTCACCGTAGCGACCGTCAGTCGGCCGGCGGCTCGGCTGCACGTAGGCGGCATTCCACGGCTCCGGCCCGAGCGCGCGCAGGAAAGTCGCGGTGTGAAACGTGCCGGCGCCCATTTCCATGTCGTAGGGCTGCAGCAGTGTGCAACCCTGGTCCGCCCAGTAACGCTGCAGCGCCAGGATCAGGTCCTGGAACGTGCGCGGCGGGACTTTCATGATTTTCGTCATGCGGACCGGATGCGAAAAAGGCCGCCAAGTATAGCGGCCGCGGATCAGCCCGCGGCTGCGCGCGGGTTCGCGGCAGCGAGCAACGGGCGGATTTCGGCAGCGCTCAGGTCGCGCCAGGCGCCGGTCTCGAGGGAGCCGAGCCGGATATGCATGATGCGCAGCCGTTTCAGGCTCTGCACGCGGAAACCGAGCGCGGAGCACATGCGGCGGATCTGCCGGTTGAGACCCTGGGTCAGCACCATGCGGAAAGTGGCATTGCCGGCGCGCGTCACGACGCATGGTTCGGTCTTCTTGCCGCCGATGCGCACGCCTGCAGCCAGCATCGAAAGGAACGTCTCCGTGACCGGCCGCTCGACCGTCACCAGGTACTCCTTCTCGTGGCCGTGCTCGACACGCAGGATTGCGTTGACGATATCACCATTGTTGGTGAGCAGGATCAGGCCCTCGGAATCCTTGTCGAGCCGGCCGATCGGAAAGATGCGCTCGCGATGGCCAACGAAATCCACGATGTTGCCTTCGATGTCGCGCTCGGTTGTGCAGGTGATGCCGCGCGGCTTGTTGAGCGCGATGTAAATGTCTGCATGGCGGCGCGGCAACGCGCGGCCGTCGACCCGCACCTCATCCGCGGCAGCGACCTGCGTACCGAGTTCCGCGGGCTTGCCGTTCACGGTCACGCGGCCGGCGGAAATCCAGGCGTCTGCTGCGCGGCGCGAACAGACCCCGCTTTCACTGATGTACTTGTTGAGGCGCATCGCGCGGCGATTGTGGCGATGCGAATCGGCGGCGGGAAGTGAAGCCACCGCACGATAATGGTGCTGGCGGTATTGTGCGAGCACTAAAATGGTGCGTCAATGCGTTAAACATAGATCGATACCCTTGTAATACATTGATTTTTAATATAATTTAGACACCATCTGAATGGCACAATTGTTGCACCATAGCAGGGATCGCGAGCGATCGCTGCCCGAATCCTGGAGACCATCATGACCCCGGCTGACGTCGTAAAGCTCATCAAGGAAAAAGAGGCCACCTACTGCGACCTGCGCTTTACGGATACGCGCGGCAAGGAACAGCACATCACGATCCCGACGCGCATGGTGGAAGAGGATTTTTTCGTCGACGGCAAGATGTTCGACGGCTCCTCGATCGCCGGCTGGAAAGGCATCAACGAGTCCGACATGATTCTCATGCCGGATCCATCCACCGCGATGATCGATCCGTTCTTCGAAGAGACCACGCTGCTGTTGCGTTGCGACATCGTCGAGCCGACGACGATGCAGGGCTACATCCGCGATCCGCGCTCGCTCGGAAAACGCGCTGAGGTTTATCTCAAGTCCACCGGCATCGCGGAGACCGCGTTGTTCGGACCCGAGAACGAATTCTTCATCTTCGACAGCGTGCGCTGGACCAACGAGATCAATGGCTGCAGTTATCACATTGACTCGACGCAGGGCGCATGGAATTCGGGCACGGCCTACGACGGCGGCAACATGGGCCATCGCCCGGGCGTCAAAGGCGGCTATTTCCCGGTGCCGCCGGTGGACCGCTTCCAGGATCTGCGCACCGCGATGTGCCAGGCCTGCGAGGAGCTCGGCCTGAAGGTCGAGGTGCATCACCACGAAGTTGGAACCGGCGGCCAGGGCGAGATCAACGTGGCGGCGAATACGCTGACCAAGAAAGGCGATGAGGTGCAGCTCCTCAAATACGCGCTGTGGAATGTCGCGCACGGCCACGGCAAAACACTGACCTTCATGCCGAAGCCGCTGGTCGGCGACAACGGCAGCGGCATGCATGTGCACATGTCCCTGCAAAAGGGCGGCAAGAATATTTTCGCAGGCGATCGCTACGCGGGGCTGTCTGATATCGCGCTTTACTACATTGGCGGCATCATCAAGCACGCCAAGGCGCTGAACGCCTTCACCAATCCGGGCACCAACAGCTACAAGCGCCTGGTGCCGGGATTCGAGGCGCCGGTCATGCTGGCCTACTCGGCGCGCAACCGCAGCGCCTCGATCCGCATTCCGTGGGTTTCAAATCCCAAGGGCCGGCGCATCGAGGTGCGATTCCCGGATTCGACTGCAAATCCGTATTTCGCATTTGCGTCGATGATGATGGCGGGACTCGACGGCATCCAGAACAAGATCCATCCGGGCGAAGCATCGGACAAGGATCTTTATGACCTGCCGCCGGAAGAAGCGAAGAACATTCCGGAAGTCTGCCACTCGCTCGATATGGCGCTTGGGCACCTGGATCGCGACCGCGATTTCCTGAAGCGCGGCGGCGTGTTCAGCGACGATCTGATCGACGCGTACATCCGGCTGAAGGAAAGCGAGGTGACCCGCTTCCGGATGTCGACGCATCCGGTCGAGCTCGACATGTACTACAGCCTCTGAAGCGCGCGGTCGCGGGGGCGGGAGGACGAAGATCACACTATGCCGTCCCGGTTTTGTCACGCCGAGGGGCAACGGGCTATGCTGTTCGCATGCGCACCCTGCTGATTCTCGCCGGATTGACTTGGTCCCTGGCGGCCGCGCCCCAGGAGATCTACCGGTGGGTGGACAAGGACGGCCAGGTCCATTACGCGGATCAGCCAGGCCAGGCCAACGCGGAGCGCGTGGTCATTGCCGATCCCAATGCCTACGAATCCGAGCCGTCGTTCGGAAACTACGCGACTTCCGGCAACGGGCCGGAAGACGCAGATACGGATTCAAAGTACACGTCACTCGCGATCGTGCAGCCCACGCTGGATCAGGCATTCTTTGGCGCCGATGCGACGGTAGTCGTCGCGGCCGAACTGGGCGGCACATTGCGGTCCGATCACACGCTGGTATTCCTCGTGAATGGCAATCGCAGGCCCGCATCCGCCGGACTCGGGCTCGAGCTGCAGAACCTGGAGCGCGGCTCGTATTTCCTGCGCGCCAGCGTGCTCGACCAGAACGGAGTACCGCTGATCACCAGCCAGCAGATCACGTTCCACGTGCGCCAGCCCTCGATCAATTCGCCACAGAGCCCGCAGGCACGACCGCCGCCAAAGCCGGCGCCAAAACCCAAGCCCCCGACCTGATCCACGCCAGTCCGCACGGATCACGTGATGGCGCATGATCCCGCGGCGATTCTCGACCAGTTGAGCACGGCGATTCTCGTTGTCGACGCGAGCGATCGCGTCAGCTGGCTCAACACCGCCGCGGCCGACCTGCTCGCAATCGGGCCCGCAACGGCACGCGGCCGGCGATTTGCGTCGTTGCTCGCACAGGCTGGAGAGATCGAGCCCCTGATCGCCCGCAGCCGCGCGAGCGGCGAACCGCTGGCGATGCGCGGCTTCGAACTGGCGCCCGCGGCGCGCAGCGACACCCGTTACCAGGTGGACCTGTCGCTGACGCCGCTCGCGGGAGCCATGCTGATCGAGATCGCGGACACGACCGGGCTCAGCCGGATCACCCGCGACACGGCGCTGCTCGCGCAACACGGTGGCAGCCGCGTGATGGCACGGCAACTTGCGCACGAGATCAAGAATCCGCTCGGCGGGCTGCGCGGTGCAGCGCAACTGCTCGAGCGCGAACTGCCGAGCGAGGAACTGAAGGAATACACGCGCGTGATCATCGGCGAGGCCGATCGCCTGTGCGCACTCGTTGACAGCCTGCTCGGCCCGGCGCGCCCGATCCGGCGCGAACCGGTCAACGTGCACGAACTCATCGATCACGTCTTTCGCCTGACGCGCGCGGAGGCGCCCGCCGGCGTTGCGATCGAACGCGATTACGACCCGAGCCTGCCGGCGTTGGCGCTTGACCGCGACCTGATGGTGCAGGCGATGCTGAACCTGGCGCGCAATGCGGTTCAGGCGCTCGGCGAACGCGGCGCACTGACGCTGCGTAGCCGCGCGCTGACCCACGCGACGATCGGAGCGGAACGACATCGACTCGTGGCTTCGCTGCAGTTCGAGGACAACGGCCCCGGCGTGCCGGCCGAACTCGGCGAGACGATTTTTTATCCACTGGTGACCGCGCGGGCGGGGGGCACGGGCCTCGGTCTTGCGGTCGCGCAGGACATCGCGACGCGCCACGGCGGGATCATCGAGTTCGACAGCCGGCCGGGACGCACTGTGTTTTCAATGCTGCTGCCGATGGAGAATGGACATGAACAGGCCGCTTGACGTCTGGTTGGTGGACGACGACGCCTCGATTCGCTGGGTGCTCGAGCGCGCATTGCGCCAGGCGGGCATGCAGTCGCGTTCATTCGAACAGGCGGACGCCGCCCTCGCGGCGCTTGCGCAGGGCAGCCCGGACGTGCTGATCACGGACGTGCGCATGCCGGGGACCGGCGGGTTGAAACTGCTCGAGCGGGTGCGCAAGGACCACCCGGAACTGCCGGTCATCGTGATGACCGCGCATGCGGATCTCGATCATGCGGTTGCGGCGTACCGGGGCGGCGCATTCGAGTATCTGCCGAAGCCATTCGACATCGACGCGGCAGTCGCGCTGGTGCGTCGCGCGGCCACACAGGGAGAAGTCGGTCGCAGTGAGACGAGCGCGGCGGCGATTCCCGGCATTCTCGGACAAGCGCCGGCGATGCAGGAAGTGTTTCGCGCCATCGGCCGGTTGTCGCGATCGAGCCTGTCGGTGCTTGTGACCGGCGAATCAGTCACCGGCAAGGAGCTGGTCGCGCGCGCATTGCATCAACACAGCCCGCGCGCCGCGGGCCCGTTCATCGCGCTGAACACCTCCGCAATTGCTTCCGAGCTGCTCGAGTCCGAGCTCTTCGGGCACGAGAAGGGCTCTTTCACGGGCGCGGACGCGCAGCGCCGCGGACGATTCGAGCAGGCGGACGGCGGCACGTTGTTTCTCGACGAGATCGGCGACATGAGCACCGCGCTGCAGACACGCCTGCTGCGAGTGCTGGCCGAGGGCGAGTTCTACCGGGTCGGCGGCAGCGTGCCGATCCGCGTGGATGTGCGCGTGATCGCGGCGACGCATCAGGATCTCGATGGCTGGGTGAAGCAGGGGAAGTTCCGTGAGGATCTGCTGCACCGGCTCAACGTGATCCGCATCCGCGTACCGGCATTGCGCGAACGGCGCGGCGACATCCCGGAACTGCTCACGCACTACCTGGCGCTCGCCGCGCGGGAACTCGCGGTCGAGCGCAAGACGTTGACTTTGGATGCGCAGAATCGGCTGGTCGCGTTTGGCTGGCCGGGCAACGTGCGTCAATTGGTGAATGCCGCGCGGCGGCTGACTGTGACGGCGCCGGGACGCGAGATCCGCGAAGAAGACATTCCGGCGGACCTGGGTGGAGAAGGCGAAGATCTACCGACGCCGGACGGCTGGTGCCGCGAACTCGAAGCCTGGGCCGTGCGGCATCTGGCGGGCGGCGGCGCTCCACTGCTCGAAGTCGCGGGCAGCCGTTTCGAGCGCACGCTCGCGCGCGCGGCACTTGCGCGTGTACAAGGCCGGCGCCAGGAGGCCGCGAAGCTGATCGGCTGGGGCCGCAACACGCTGACGCGCAAGCTCCGTGAGCTCGAGCTCGACTGACAAGAAAAGGCCCCCGCCGGCAGAGCCAGCGGGGGCCGTATCGAACTAACCCAACTCGGAATCAGGGCCTGTCGATCGTGAAGACCGGTGAGGTCCAGATCTCGAAGTCCGCCGGGTTCTTGCGGCTACCCAGCGCTTTCAGCACTGACATCGTCACTACATAATCGCCGTCCGGCACCGTGAAGAGCTTCGGTGGACCGTCTAGCGGGCCGCCCAAACGAAACGTGTTGCCGTCGAACTCGAAGGCGAAGAAACCGCCCGCCGATGTGTTGCGACCGACGTACTGCTCATCCGCAAAATCGAAATAGCGCGTACCGTCAATTGCCGTCACAGACAACTGGACGCGTTCCGACTGGTGATCCAGATGCGCCAGGAAGATCGGGATGTCATCCCCAACC
>JANNTO010000331.1:0-11382 GCA_031403675.1 Gammaproteobacteria bacterium
GCGCCGCGCCAGCTTGAGCGCGGCTTCGTTGGCTTCCGCCCCGGAATTGCAGAAGAACACGCGCTCGGCGAAGGTCGCCTCGCACAGTTTCTTCGCGAGCCGCAGGGCGGGCTCGTTGGTCATGACGTTGGACAGGTGCCAGAGCTTCTGGGCCTGCGCGTTCAGGGCCGCCACCAGCTTCGGGTGGCAGTGACCGAGCACGGTGACGGCGATGCCACCGGCGAAGTCCACGTACTCGCGGTTCTGCTGGTCCCAGAAGCGGCTGCCCGCGCCGCGCACCGGGATCAGGTCCGCGGGCTGGTAGTTCGGGACCATCACCTCGTTGAACGTCTGCCGGGTCACATTGTCCATACGGTCACCTTACCCCAACAAAAAGGCCCATCTGCGGGCCGTCAGGAATGGATGGTGGAGCGGAAGGGGATCGAACCCTCGACCTCTGCATTGCGAACGCAGCGCTCTCCCAGCTGAGCTACCGCCCCATGAATGAGGGGCGGGATTGTAATGAGCGCCCGCCGGGGCAGCAAGCAAGGACCTCCGGCACCGGCGGCGCGGGTCGGTGCATTCGTGTACCGTTTCAGCCTCATGAGGATTCGCGACGCCACCTTCGCCGACCTGGAATTCATTGCCGCGGCGAATACCGCATTGGCTGCCGAATCCGAGCACCAGACGCTGGATCCTGCCCTGCTCCGGCCCGGCATACGGGCATTGCTGGAGGATCCGGGTCTGGGTCGCTACTACCTGGCTGAAACCGACGGCCAGGTCGTTGGGCAATTGATGACCACCTTCGAGTGGAGCGACTGGCGCAATGGCCTGTTTCTCTGGATCCAGTCCGTCTATGTCCTGCCAGCCCACCGCGGCGCCGGCGTGTTTCGCGCCTTGTACCAGCATCTCGAAGGGCTCGCCCGCCTGGATCCGCGCATCTGCGGCATCCGCCTGTACGTGGACCGCGACAATGCCGGTGCGCAGGATGTCTATGCCCGCCTCGGCATGCAGCGCTCGAACTATGGCGTCATGCAGGCGGTTTATCGCGGTCCCGAATTGCACGGCTGAGGACACCCAACATGCTATCGACTGGCACATCGGCACCCGACTTCGAGCTGCCCGATCAGGACGGCCGCAAGCGGCGGCTGACGGGGCTGCTCGAAGGTCGCCCGCTGATCCTTTACTTCTACCCGGCGGACTTCACGCCCGGCTGCACCAAAGAGGCCTGTGATCTTCGTGACTTGCACACCCAGATCCTGTCGGCCGGATTACGGGTCGTTGGCGTGAGTCCGCAGTCGCCGGACAGTCACCGCCGTTTCAGGGACCAGCATGCGCTGCCATTCATGCTGCTTTCGGACCAGGACAAAGTGGCGATCAAGGCCTTCGAGGTGGACGGCCCGCTGGGAATCGGCGTGCGTCGCGCAACATTCCTGATCGACGGGAAATGCCGCATTGTCGATGCAGTACTGGCCGATCTCAGAATCAGCCGGCACCAGGAGTTCGTGCAGAAGGCAATTGCTGCTAGGGAAGGTCAAAACGCGTGACGGCGGCGCGGCTGAAACGCGGCACGCTGACGATGTAGAGAATGCCGTATTCGGTATCTCCCATCTCCGGCACTTCCGCGCCGCTCAACTCTTCGACGATTTCGGGCACCGTGTTCGAATGACCGACAATCAATACCCGCCCACCGCGATTCTCATTGAGCGCGCGACGCGCAGTCGCGGCCGGTTCCTTGGCGGGAACCACGATCACGGGTATGCCCAGACGATTCGCGAGTGGACGGACCGTTTCCTGCGTGCGCCGGAATTCGCTGACGATGATGCAGTCGAGACCGAGTCCCTTCGGCGCCCCGCCGAAGTGCTGAGCGAGTTCCATGGCCCGTGCTTCGCCGGTCGGTGACAGCGGCGGATCCTCCGCCGGGGCGGTTGCTTTCTCCGCGTGGCGCATCACGAACACGGTGGTCGTCGAGGCGGCGCCCAGCAGCCAGATCGCGACCGCGATCACCACTATTCCCGCGAGCGCGGCGAGCCATACCGGGGCCAGCAGGGGCCGCCGTCGCAGGCTCGCGTATTCTTTGCGCATGCGCCCGATGATACTCCGCCCCTGGATCATCCTGCTGGCAGCGGGCCGGTCGCGCCGCTTTGGCGGCCCGAAGCTGCTGGTCCGCATCCATGGTGAATCCCTGCTACGCCGTTCGGCGCGTGTTGCGCTCGCCTGCCGCCCGGCCGGCTGTGTGGTCGTCCTCGGGGCCCGTGCAATCCGTCTCGAGCGCGAGCTACGCGGGCTGCCGGTCTGCATCGTGACCAACCGCCGCTGGCGTTCGGGTCTTGCAAGTTCGCTGTGTGCCGGCATCGACTCGGTACCGGCCACCGCACCCGCTGCGCTGGTCCTGCTCGCCGATCAAGTCGCGATCGGTCCAGCGGATCTCGAATTGCTGATCGCGGCCTGGCGACGCGAACCGCGCGCTATTGCCACCGCGCGGGCCGCAGAGGTGCGCAGCCCTCCGGCCATCTTGCCGCGCAGTGTTTTCCGTTCGTTGCGCCGCCTGCGTGGCGATTCAGGTGCCAGGAACCTGTTGATGGATCCACGACGGCGCGTAATCGAGGTCGAAATCCCTGCTGCGGGATGGGATATCGACCGACCAGAAGACCTCAAGCGAAATCGCGCGCGAGCTGTTGGCCGCTGACCGCAATGCAGTCCAGAGTCTCGCGCACGTCGTCCCAGCTGGTTTGGTGGGACATGATGCAGAATCGCAACGAATAGGCGCCGCGCAGGCGTGTGGAAGAGATCATCGCAACACCGGACTCGATCACGCGTGCCTGCAGTGCTTCGTTCAATTGGTCCAGTCGTGCAGGCGGCCAGTCACTGCCGCGCGGGCGGAAGCGAAAACACAGGATTCCGAGCGACGGCGGACTCAGCAGTTCCAGCACCTCCGATTGCAGGACATGCTGGCCGGCGCGGTCGGCCAGATCGATCGCCTGGGCGACGGCCTGCCGAAACCGGGCCATGCCAAAGGTCTGGATCGACATCCACACCTTGAGCGCCCGGAACGAGCGCGTGAGTTGATAGCCGCGATCGGCGAAATTGACCTGTTCCATTCCGAGACGCGTGTCCTGCAGGTATTCCGGTTGCACGCTGAAGGCGCGCTCGAGCGTGGCGATATCGCGCACCAGCACGCAGCCGGCCTCGAAGGGCTGGAACAGCCACTTGTGGGCATCGAGGCTGATCGAATCGGCGAGCTGAATGCCGGCCAGCAGCTCGCGGCCGCGCTCGCAAAGAACGGCGAAGCCGCCGTAGCAGGCATCCACATGCATCCAGATCTGCTGATTCGCGCAGAACGCAGCGATTTCAGGCAGTGGATCGATCGCACCGGTATTCGTCGTACCCGCGTTGGCACAGACCGCAATCGGCGTAAAGCCCAGCGCCCGGGCCCGCGCTACCGCCTCGTTGAGTGCGGCCACCGGCAGTCGGTAGTCCGCATCGGAGGCAACCTTGAAAATGCCTTGCGGCCGCACGCCGATGATCCGGGCCGCGCGCTCGAGTGCCGAGTGGCTCTGGTCGCTTAGCAAAATCGCGGGCCGTTCCGGCGCGCCGTGCTGCTCGCGCGCGGCGACCAGCGCATCGAGAATCGCGGCGGAACCGCCGGAAGTGAACAGGCCACCCGCTGTTTCCGGATAGCCGATCCATTGCCGGAACCAGTCGATGACCACGAGTTCGAGCTGGCTCGGCCCGCCTGAACCGAGCCAGGTACCCTGGAACGTGTTGTATCCGGAAGCAAGGAAATCGGCGACCACACCGGGCCAGGTCGGCGCCGACGGCACGAAGGCGAAGAATCGCGGGTGATCGACGCGTGCCGCAATCGGCAGCACGTCCCGAACCACGCGTTCCATCACGGACACGGCATCGCGGCCCACTTCCGGCGCCGGCTCGCGCAGCAGCGGCTCGAGTTCCGCGCGCGTCGCGCCGCGCCACGGCCGTTCGTCGCGCAGGCCTTCGATACGGTCGATGATCCGTTCGGTCGCAGCATCTGCGAGTCGGCGCATCTCCTCGGCGGTCATGCCGAGCCCGGTGCTGCCGAACGGTGGGGGATTGCTCATCTTGATTGGAGATTCCTGCAAGCGATGGCGGAGAGGGTGAGATTCGAACTCACGAGCCCCGTGAAGGGCTGCCGGTTTTCAAGACCGGTGCATTCAACCGCTCTGCCACCTCTCCGGCGGATTGAGCTCTGGCTGAAATTGTCGGCTGCACAGGCGCTGCCTGCAAGGAGCACGAGTCGGTTGCGGAACCCGATCGGCTATACTCTGTCTCAGGGTTAGCCGCATTGTCAGGAGGCCATCGATATGGAACGCAGTCCGCTCCTCGTCCAGCAGCAAGCCACGGTTCGCGAGTCGGTGCTCACGACCAACAAGGTACTGCGAAACACCTACCTGCTCTTGTCCGCCACACTGGCATTCAGTGCGCTCACGGCCGGCCTCGCCCTCGCCTTTGGCCTGCCGCATCCAGGCCTGCTGATTACGCTGGTCGGTTACTTCGGTCTTTTGTTCGCCGTGCACAAGACCGCGAACAGCGCGCTCGGCATTTTGTTCGTATTTCTTCTGACCGGCTTCATGGGCTACACGCTTGGGCCGATTATCGGTTTCTACCTGCAGGCGATTCCGAACGGTCATTCCGTGGTCATGAACGCCTTCGGCATCACCGCGGTCGCATTCGTCGGGCTGTCCGCCTACGCGATCAAGAGCAGGCATCGCTTCAGTTTCATGGGTGGGTTTCTGGCGGTCGGCATCCTGACCGCGTTCATGCTCGGCCTGGTGTCGATCTTCTTCTCGATGCCGATGCTGTCGCTGGCAGTTTCGGGAATGTTCGTGCTGCTGATGACCGGATTGATTCTCTATCAGACCGGCGAAATCATTCACGGTGGCGAGACCAATTACATCCTCGCGACGGTGACGCTCTACGTCAGCATCTTCAACATGTTCACGAGCCTGCTACACCTGCTCGGATTCGCCGCCGACGACTGATCAGGCCGGCTTGAGTCGCTCGACACCGCCCATATACGAGCGCAGCACTTGCGGCACAACGACCGTGCCGTCGGCCTGCTGGTAATTCTCGAGCACTGCGACCAGCGCCCGCCCGACCGCGACGCCTGAACCGTTGAGTGTGTGCACCGGCTCCGGTTTTCCTGTGTCCGGATTGCGCCAGCGCGCCTGCATCCGCCTGGCCTGGAATGCCTCGCAATTACTACAGGAGGAAATCTCGCGGTAGGCGCCCTGCCCTGGCAGCCACACTTCGAGATCGTAAGTCTTCGAACTGGCGAAACCGACGTCGCCGGCGCACAGCGCCATCACGCGATACGGCAACTGCAGGTGTTCCAGCACCCGCGCGGCATGGCCGGTGAGATCTTCCAGCGCCGCGTAAGAATCTGCCGGCCGCACGATCTGCACCAGTTCCACCTTGTCGAACTGGTGCTGCCGGATCAGGCCGCGCGTGTCCTTGCCATACGAACCGGCCTCCGAACGGAAACATGGCGTATGCGCCACCAGCTTGATTGGCAATTCGCCCGCATCGAAGATCCGGTCGCCCGCCAGGTTGGTCAGCGGCACCTCCGCGGTCGGGATCAGGAACAGTTCGCTTTCGGTCGCGTTGCGCTCAAGCTTGAACAGGTCCTGCTCGAATTTCGGCAGCTGGCCGGTGCCGGTAAGCGCCTGCCGTGACACGAGATACGGCACCCAGGCTTCCCGATAACCGTGTTCGCGTTGATGCAAGTCGAGCATGAACTGGGCCAGCGCGCGATGCAGCGACGCCAGTGGTCCGGTCAGTACCGAAAAACGCGCACCCGACAGCCGGCTTGCCGACACCGGGTCGAATCCGCCGAGCCCCTCGCCGATCGCCACATGATCCGCTGCCTCGAAACCAAGCTTGCGCGGCTCGCCATGGCGCCGCATTTCGACGTTGGCTGCCGCATCACGCCCAACCGGCACGCTGTCGTGCAGCAGGTTTGGCAGGTCGAGCAGCAACCGGTCGAGGTCTGACTGCGCAGCGTTCATGGCCTGTTCGCCGGCGGCCAGCTTGGCGCCAAGCGATTCCACTTCAGCGAGCAGCGGCGCCACATCCTGACCCTGCGCCTTCGCCTGACCGATCGCCTTGGAACGCGTGTTGCGTTCATTGCGTAACGCATCGACTGCGACCTGTGCCTCTTTGCGGCGGCCTTCGAGAGCAGTGAACTGATCGAGATCGAGGCGATAGCCCCGACGTGCGAGGTTGCCGGCAACGACCTGTGGATCGGTACGCAATTGACGGATATCAAGCACGGTCGTCGTCCCGCTTCATGGCTTCCGGTTCCTGTGTCGTCGGCCCGCCGTGGCGAATGCGCTCGAGCATTTCCCGCACGCGCAATTCGAGCCCGCGTGGAACCGGATCATAGTAATTGCGCGGCTGCATCGCATCCGGGAAATGACGCTGGCCGCGCGCGAGCGCGTCCGGCTCGTCATGCGCGTAGCGATAACCCTGGCCGTAGCCGAGGTCCTTCATCAGCCGCGTCGGTGCATTGCGCAGGTGCAGAGGCACATCGAGTGTGCCCAACGATTTCGCATCGTCCATGGCCGCGCCGTAGGCCTGGTACACGGCATTGCTCTTCGGCGAGCAGGCCATGAACACACAGGCCTGCGCGAGGGCGAGTTCACCCTCCGGGCTGCCGAGCCGGTCGTAGCTGTCCCAGGCCGCGAGCGTCAGCGTCAGGGCGCGCGGGTCCGCATTGCCGATGTCCTCGCTGGCCATGCGCACCAGCCGGCGCGCGAGGAAACCGGGATCGCAGCCGCCATCGAGCATGCGGCACAACCAGTAAAGCGCCGCATCCGGATCGCTGTCGCGGACCGACTTGTGCAGCGCCGAGATCTGGTCGTAAAACAGTTCGCCACGCTTGTCGAAGCGGCGGTGACCGCCCGCCGAAGCCTGGCCCGCAATGTCGATCGTGATGGTGCGCCCGCCGGCACCGTCCACCGCGAGATCGGCCGCGATTTCGAGCAGGTTGAGTGCCCGGCGCGCATCGCCGTCCGCGGCGTCGGCCAGTAACGCAAGCGCCTCGGGCAGCGCACCGACCTGGCTCGTTCCAAGACCGCGGTCGGCATCGCCCAGTGCCCGCTCAAGCAGGCCGATCAGCTCGGCGGCCGTGAGTGGCTTCAGCAGATAGACCCGGGCCCGTGACAGCAGGGCGGAGTTGAGCTCGAAGGACGGGTTCTCGGTCGTGGCACCGATGAGTACCAGCGTGCCGTCCTCGACGAACGGCAGGAAGGTGTCCTGCTGTGCCTTGTTGAAGCGATGCACTTCATCGAGGAACAGCACGGTGGCCGGTCCACCGCTGCTCCGTGCCGCGCGTGCCTGCTCCACAGCCTCGCGGATGTCCTTGACGCCCGCGACCACCGCCGACAAGGCGATAAAATGCGACTCACAGGCCTGTGCGGCGAGCCTTGCCAGCGTCGTCTTACCGCTGCCCGGCGGACCCCAGAGCACCATCGAATGCGCAATGCCATCGGTCAACAAGCGGTGCAGCGGCCGGCCGGGCGCCAGCAGGTGCTGCTGGCCGGCGAATTCGGCGAGCTCGCGCGGGCGCATACGGTCCGCGAGTGGCCGGTAGCCGCCCGCTTGCGGCGCGTCGATCGGTAGCTCCGATTGCTGGCGCATGGTGCTGGGATTCTAGCGGTTCGCGGCTCCTGTCATGTCTGGCGGCGGCGCGCCAGCCAGGATTCGAGTTTCTGCGCCCACCCCGCGCGTCCCCCGCCGACCATTGCCCAGGCGGTCAGGATGCCAGCCGTGTTGACCAGCAGGTCGACCCAGTCGCCTTGCCGCGTCTCGGTCCAGAAAGCCTGGGCCAGCTCGAGGCCAAGCCCGAGCAGGAAGCAGCGGATCGACAGCCGCCAAAGCCGCTCCGGGGCCACGATGCCGGACGAAATAAGCATCAGGATCAGGTAACTGAAGAAATGCTCGAACTTGTCGAGACCGGCGTCGATGGACGGTACGCCCATCGGCCACAAACTCCCGCCGATGATCACCGCGACGAGCAGCGCAATCAATCCGATCCAGAGCCTCCGGAATGCGGTTCCGGTCAAGATCAGCCGTTCGGTGCGCGGCCGACGATGTCGACGCCCGGCGGCGGCGTGAACGAGAAAAGCGCGGTGTCCAGGGGCGGATTGCGCTCGATGCGCTCGAACTCGAGTTCGGTGGTCTGACCAAGGCGGTCCTGCAGCATCATGCGCCGCAGTTCACCCTCCATAAAACCGAGTCGCAGCGTGTGGAAATCGCCATCGTCACGGCGCGGGATCAGCCGGCTCCAGGCGAGTCCATCCTGCTGTCCATCATCAGCGATCGCGAACTCCGCCAACAGATCGCCTGCCCCGGCCAGCAGCATCGCCGGCGTGCCGACCATCATTTCCGCTGCCGGGCGGATCGTGACCTGCTCCAGTCCGACGTCATAAAACCACACCGTGACGCCGTCGGAGACAATCAACTGCTCCGGCACGCGGTAGTCCCAGCGGAACCGGCCTGGACGCGCCAGTGTCACGGTGCCGGCCGCGGACTCAATCACCCGGCCACTGGCATCCTTCACTGATTGCCGGAACTCGGCGCGCAGGCTGTTCAGTTCGCCAAGCACCGACTGCACGCGTCGCGTGGCCGCCGCGTCCGCGGCCGGATCGGCGCTCGCACCCGCTGCAATCAAGACCAGCAATACGACTTCGGGCGCGTGCCGCATCAGGACTCTGGCGGCGGCGGCGCGAGTACTTCGCGACTGCCATTCGACTGCAATGGACCGACCAGCCCTGCGGCCTCCATCGACTCGACCAGCCGGGCGGCGCGGTTATAGCCGATCTTGAGGCGGCGCTGGACGCCTGAAACCGAAGCGCGCCGCGATTCCGTCACGATTCGCACCGCATCGTCGTACAACGGATCCTGTTCGCCATCGGCCTCGGCATCGCCGCCGCCCGTGCCAGGCTCGTCAGGCAAGCCGGGTATCGAGCCCTGCGGGCCGGTCAACACCTCGTCCACGTACTCCGGCGCAGCGCCGCCCTGCATCGACGCGACGATGCGATGTACTTCCTGATCCGACACAAATGCGCCGTGCACGCGATCCGGGGTCCCGGATCCGGGCGGCAAGTACAGCATGTCGCCGTGGCTCAACAACGATTCAGCACCGTTCTGGTCGAGAATGGTCCGCGAATCGACCTTGGCCGACACCTGGAACGCGATTCGCGACGGGATATTCGCCTTGATCAGACCGGTGATCACGTCCACTGAAGGCCGCTGCGTGGCAAGCACCAGGTGAATGCCGGAAGCACGCGCTTTCTGCGCCAGGCGCGCGATCAACTCCTCGACTTTCTTGCCGACGATCATCATCAGGTCGGCGAGTTCGTCGATCACGACCACGATGTACGGCAACGGTTGCAGCGCCGGCACTTCGCCAGCGTACTTGCCGGTTGCCAGGAGTCGCGCGATGAGCGGATCGGGAATGGAAGTACCGGCCTGCTGCGCATCGCGAACCTTGCGATTGAAACCGCCCAGGTTGCGCACGCCCAGTTCCTTCATCAGATGATAGCGGCGTTCCATTTCCGCTACGCACCACCGCAATGCATTGGTCGCCTGCTTCATATCCGTCACGACCGGTGCCAGCAGGTGCGGTATGCCCTCGTACACCGAGAGCTCCAGCATCTTGGGATCGATCATGATCAGCCGGACCTGTTCGGCACTGCTCTTGTAAAGCAGCGACAACACCATCGCGTTGATCGCGACCGACTTGCCTGACCCGGTGGTGCCGGCGATCAGCAGGTGCGGCATCTTCGCCAGATCGACGACTACCGGCGCGCCGCCGATATCCTTGCCAAGCGCGAGTGCGAGCGGCGATGCCAGTTCGTCATAGGCGCGTGAACGGATGATTTCGCCAAGCGTCACGAGCTCGCGCGATTCATTTGGTATCTCGAGGCCGACCACCGACTTGCCCGGGATGACTTCGACCACCCGCACGCTGATCGCGGACAGCGCGCGCGCCAGGTCCTTCGCGAGTGCACTGATCTGGCTGACCTTGACGCCCGGTGCGGGTTTCAGCTCGAAACGGGTGATGACCGGACCGGGCAGCACCGCCACGACTTCGACGTCGATGCCGAAATCCTTCAGCTTGATCTCGACCAGACGCGAGATTGCGTCGAGCGCCTCCGGCGAATAGGACTTCTCGCGGGCCGGCGGATCATCCAGCAGTTTCAATTCAGGCAGGCCGCGTGCCGCCGGCTTTCCAAACAGCTGAACCTGCCGCTCCTTCTCGACCCGATGACTGGGTTCAGGCACCGGTGGAGCTGCTTCAATTCGTGGTGGCGTCCGGCTTGCGGTCTTCTTCTGCACTTCGCGGACCACCGCCTCGCGTGCTTCGCGCGATTCGCGTCCTGCGGCATGGTCGCGGGAAGTCGCCATACGGCTGCGCAACCAGGATGCGCCGGCGAGCACCCAATGCCCGATGAAATCCATCACCCGAGCCCACGAGACGCCGGTGTAGAGATGCACAGCGGCGAACCACAGCGCCAGCAGGATCAGCGTGGCGCCGAGCAGGGCTGCAATGCTCTCGAGACCTTTGCCGACCAGATTGCCAAGCACGCCGCCGGCGCCCACGTCCGCCGGCAACGATGCTCCAACGAAGTGCAAGGTTGCGAGGCCACAGCTCGTGCACAGCACGATGACGAGTCCAATCACGCGCAAGGCGATTGTCGAGCGACCTTGTCCCGGTTCATCCGGGGCGCGCTTGAATCCCATCCAGGCGCTGAAAGCGATCGCAATCGGAAACAGATACGCGGGCCAGCCGAACAGCAGCAGCAACACGCCAGCGCCCCAGCCGCCCAGTGGTCCGATCAGGTTACCGACCTGGCCGGGCTCACCGGTGTTGCTGAAACTGGGGTCGTTGACGTCGTAGCTCGCGAGCGCAATCAACAGCACCAGCGCGAGCGTGGCAAGTAACCAGAAGGCCGCTTCGCGAAGCGCGCGGGCGAAAACCGGATCCAGTTTTGCGCCTGCATTCGCGAGATCCGTGCTGGACTTGGCCAAGGGTTTAGAATCCTGGTAAGGAAAGAGCTATAAGCAGTTGATTATAAGAGTGTTGCAATTCAAGCGGCAAGCACCCATCCACGATTCCATTGCCCCCAGGGTAGGCGCGCAGTGAAACACTATCGCGCTCGGATGCGGTCCCCTAGGATGCGCGGCTACCCGGATAGCCGGCGCGCGCAAGGCGCGGTCTGAAGCGGAGTGCACTATACATGACGACCCCCTGCCACTCGCGGCTCATCATTCTCGGCTCGGGTCCGGCTGGTTATTCGGCGGCGGTGTATGCCGCGCGCGCCAACCGCCACCCATTGCTGCTGACCGGCCTGCAGC
>JANNTO010000332.1:0-2373 GCA_031403675.1 Gammaproteobacteria bacterium
GCCGCGCTGATGGGCCCTGCGCCTTGCGAATCCGCCATTGCGTGCGAGCCCAGGAAACCGCACGCCAGGAGTCCTGCAATTGAGCTCGCGATGCCGATCACCGCCGATTTGAGTGTCATGTTGTTGTCCTCCAATAGCGCCCATCGTACGTCGCTGCCACCTGGGACGGCGTCAAGGGTGCGCTGAATATTCGCCCACACCGTTATTATCCGCAGCCTTCGCACTTTCGAACCGACCTGAGCACCAATGGTCGGGAGGTTCGCCCTGATCGCGTCCGCGACGTGTGAAGGCGCCAGGTGTGCATAGTGCCGATCGACCATCCACATGTCGGAGTGGCCGAGCGCCTCGGCGACGATTGCCGGCGTACGGTGTTGCACGAGCAGGCTCGCCTAGCAGCCTGTCGGACTTAAGGCGGTTTTAGTTCGGTTCAGGGCCATTTCCGGCTCCCGAGGGCATCATATCGGGAGTCATATTGTTGAGTTCTATAACGCGAAGGACGGGTCGGCATGAGTGCCCCCGTTTTTTTTCGTTTGGAGGCCAGCGATGAGGCAATGGGACCGTTTAGTGGATGCATACGTCGAGGAGTATCGGGGTCGTGGCACGTGCGAGGCGACGGTTGCGCACACGGCGTCGAAGCTCGTGCGTTGGGGCCGCTGGATGAAGAGCCGGCGGCCGAGGCCGGCGATTGAGGCGATCGACGCTGAGCTGATCACGCGCTATCTCGAGCACCGAGCGCACCCGCCGCGAGAGCGGCGCGCTTCGCGCCCTGGAAGCCGGGGATCAGCTCAGCGCGCTGCGGCTCGATCATCACGTCTTCAAAAGCCTCGCGGATGAGCGCAAGGTCGTTGGTGAAGCAGCCCGCCAGGAACCGCGCGAGATTCGCCGTCTGCCACACAACATCCGACAGGTCGACAAGCCGCGTCAGGATGCCCCGCGCCTGCTGCGTTGCGAGGAACATGTGCGGCCGCAACAACACGCAGCGGACCATCGGCGGCACCGGGATCTGCTTGACGCGCGGGTGGTCGATGCCAACCGTGAGCACGAGCCCGCCGAAGAGCGCCGGCGCGATGTTGTCCGCGTGGCGGGCGCCGCTCGCGACGGCCTCGCCCGCGATGGCGTGAGTCAGGAGCTCAGCCGCGGCCAGCGGGGGATCCAGCAGCGCATTGGCGGCCACGACCGCGGCAACGGCCGACGCTGCCGACCCGCCGAGTCCGGACCCCAGCGGAATCCCCTTCGCGATCTCGAGCTCGATGCCAAACTTTGGCGAAGCCGCGCCGATCAGCGAGAGCACCGCCTGTCCCGCGGTGTTGCGCCCGGGCTCGAGCGGCGGCGGCTCGGCGGCGCCGATGATGGCGCGGATTCGCACGCCAGGCGCTTCGACGCGCACGGCACGCACGCGGTCACCGATGACGCCAAATGCGTGGCCGAGGATGTCGAAGCCGACACCCAGGTTGCCGACCGTCGCCGGCGCAAACGCCGTTGCCGCTGCGGCCCCTTCGCGCTGCTCCTAAAGGCGCGCGCCAGCGCCCTGCACGACGTGCTCACGGTCCCGCGCCGTATGTTCATAGTAATCGACTACCTCACCCTCAGAATCAACCACGTAGCTGCCGGGATAGCGAACCGTCGTCGGCCCGATGTGGCCCGGCACGGCCAGCAGGTAAGTCCCAATCGCCGGCACGTCGCCGGCGACACGGAACACGCCGTATTCCTCGTTGTGCATGACCAAGGTCGCCGTATCGTGGACGAGCAGACGCACTCTTGCCTCAATCGGCTGATCAGAGCAGATGTTCTTGTAGCCGAGATCCGTGGTGAACGTGCCCTGCCCGGCATGACGGTCTACGACCTGGGCCAAAATCAGGGCGGCGTTTCGAAACGGCATGTCCGGCATGTCCAATCGGCAGCGCTGGTCCCAGTAGATGAACGATCCGGGTGAGCCGTGCATGCCGTCCGCGCGGGCGTAGTATGCGAATGAGTAAGCGCCGCCCGCGACAACGAATGGAACCGGCATCCCTGCAGACTCGATCAGCCGGCGAAAGTCTTGCAAAGCACCGATGTGGCGCAGCGCCGCTTCCGCACGCTGGTTCACATCGCAAAAGCTGTCGTGACCGTCGTACAGGTGAAGACCGGCCGCTTCCAGGAACGGATGCCGATCGATCTCCTCGTACAACTTCGCTGCATCGCGATCCATCCGGATTCCCGTGCGGTGCATGCCGTCGTCCAGATCGAGCATCACCGGCTGCCGCTGTTTGCGTCTTGACGCGACGCTCCCCAGCATTTCGAGATGGACCGGCGAACTGGCGATCGTGGCAACCCACTGATCCGGGTGCGACGCGGCCAGTGCGAGCAGCCGCTCGATCTTGAATTCCTGGGTCA
>JANNTO010000333.1:0-1819 GCA_031403675.1 Gammaproteobacteria bacterium
ATCATGCCGATATAGCTGCCGTCGCCCTTGACCTCGACGACGTTGATCGCCTCGACGACGCCGCAATTCGCGCAGACAGGGGCCGGCGCCGATACCCGCCGGCCGCTCGTGCCCGTGCCCGTGCTCGGGCGGGAAGGTGCATTCTCGACCAGGGCCTGCCCAAGAACCATGCTTCGTTCCTGATTGCCGACGCGCAGGTTGCCGGTGACGACCGTATTGACCGCCAGCTTGTCGCGGTTCCTGACGGTATAGGCACCCTCGTAGTCGCCCGAGCGGATCTCTTCCAGCGCGATCTTGCCTTTCACGCCATTGATCCTGACGCTGGCGCTGCCGCCGGGGCTGCCCGAGAGCGTGAACAGGAGTTCGGCACCCGGCACCAGTTTGCCGGGCGGATCCAGTTCGAAGCGATCGATTCGCGGAGGGGTGCTCGCCGTTACGGTGCCGCCCGGCCAGCGCGCCGCGCTGCCGGCCGTCATGGATTCGTCGAGCACGCTGCTGGCAACGCGGTTGCCCAGGCGCAGGTTGGCCGTGGCCGTGCTCTCGTTGGTGATGCGATCGCGGCTGCTGATCGTGTAGCTACCCTCGTATACGCCGGCTTCGACCTCCGCCAGCAGCAGGGTTTTGGTCGAGCCGCCGATCACCACGCTGGCGATGCCGCCAGGGCTGCCGTACAGCGTGAATGCCACTTCGTTGCCCGAAGTCAGCTGCTTGACCGGTTCGACGTCGAAGCCGTCGATTCTGGGCTCCGCGGCCGCGCTCGCCTGTTGCGCCGGGGCATGGCCCGCAAGGAACGTCAGCGGCAGGCATGCCGCCAACGCGATTAGTCCGGTGACAAGCCTGCGGCGCATGATCATGGTGTTCTTTCGTCTGGGCGAGGAGTCGCACGTCATGGTCCATTTTTCTTGAACATTGCGTCTGTGCGCTATCGAACATTCGCCGCCCGCAGCTGCAGGCGCTCTAGTGGAGAATCCTGGCGAAGGTGCGTGCGCGCAGCAGTTCGCAGGCCTCGGGGCTCTCGTCGATCAGATCGGAGAGTACCGCCGCGATCTCGTTGCAAAGTTCCACGGGGGCGTTCAGGCCGCGCATCGGATAGACGCTGACCTCGGTGACGAAAAGACCGCTCGCGGGGTGCAGAGCGAGCCGGTCCCGGGTGCGGCACGCCGCTTCATGGACCGCGAAGCCGCACAGCGTGGGCAAGCGGCGGAACAGCGTTTTCATCGTGGCATCGAGCCGCGCCTCGCAGCTTCGCTGCTGCAGTTCGTCCAGCCTGTGCGCTTGCGTTTTCATGCCTGTACAGACGGATTGTTACCCGCGCGGCTCGCCTTGCTCATTGACGGTAACTGTAGAGCCGGGCTGCGCCGTCATCTGCATGCGATGCTCCACACCGCGGAAGTTATAGGTGACTTCCCAGTAGGTCGGGATCTGGCTCGGAATGTTCTCGCAGCGCTGCACGTTCTGCGGCTGCGCTGCCGCCTGCTGTCCGATGCCCAGCTTGCCAATGTTGGCGCCCGCGAATCCTCCGAGAGCCGCGCCGCCTACGGTGGCGACGTCCTTGGTGGTTCCGCTGCCGACCTGGTGGCCGAGAATACCGCCGAGCACCGCCCCGACTACTGCGCCGGGAACGCTGATGCCGGATTGTGGCTGGACCGCCTGGCCCGGCTCCACCCAGCATCGCTGCCCGGGTGTCGCGACCACCGCCCGTGCGGACGTGACGTTCGCCTCATACGTCCGCTCGTTGTTGCGCTGGCGATAATCCCGGCCGTCCCGCGCCACGACAGGAGCGGGCGCATAGCGATGGTCGTCAATGCGAGCGTTGCTG
>JANNTO010000334.1:0-4615 GCA_031403675.1 Gammaproteobacteria bacterium
CACGTCGGCGACGCTGCACTCCTCGGCGACGAGAACGTCGTACATCGAACGCGTGAGCGAGCGCGGATCGACGTAGCTCATGGTCGAGTTCGCCTGCGGATCGAGGTCGATGAGGAGGGTTTTGAAGCCTTTGTTCGCGACTGCGGCGGCGAGATTGATGGTGGTGGTCGTCTTGCCGACGCCGCCTTTCTGGTTCGCGACCGCGAGGATATGCGCCATGCTCAGGAACCGAGCCGGCACAGCACGAGGTGCCGCTCGGCGTCGAGCAGCGGCACCTTGAGACGCCTTACCTCGTGGCAATCACAATCAGCCGGTACCTGTGCCAATTCGTCGCCGGGATAGGCGCCTTTCATTGCGGCGAGAACGCCCGAGGGCACAACAAGATGGCGGCAGCTGGCGAGGAAATCGACCAAGCTCGCGAAGCCGCGGGAGATCACCACCGCGAAGCCCTCCGCGGGACGCCAGTCCTCTACGCGGCCAACATGCACCGTTGCATTGCTCAGGCCGAGCTCGATCACCGCCTGGCGCAGGAACGCGCCTTTTTTTTCGCTGGCGTCGTTCAGGGTGACGCGCCGTGCCGGCTCGGCGATGGCAATCGGAATCCCGGGCAAGCCTCCGCCCGAGCCGACGTCCGCGAGCGTTCCTGTGGATTGCGACAACTCACGGAGCACAGCGAGCGAATCCAGCAGGTGATGGCTCACCCCTTGCAGTGGATCGCGTATTGCCGTGAGGTTGTAGGTCTTGTTCCATTTCGTAAGCAGTTCAAGGTATGCCATCAGCTTTCCCGGAGCATCGGACGGCAGCGGCAACGCGAGTTCGCCCAGTCCACGGTCAAGGGCGGACCGTGGGGTCACGCCGTCTTCTTGTGTCGCGGATCCTGCTTGCCGGACTTTGTCGCTAGCCGTTTCAGGTGCACCAGCAGAAGCGAGACCGCCGCCGGGGTTACTCCAGAGATGCGTGCAGCCTGGCCTATGGTCTGGGGTCGCTGGCGCGACAGAATCTGACGCACTTCGGTCGAAAGGCCGCGCACTTCAGCGTAATCAAGGTCGATCGGCAGGACCGCCGATTCCTGCGCCGCGCGCCGATCCACTTCCTCTCGCTGACGCTCGATGTAGCCCTGATACTTCGCCTGAACTTCGACCTGCCCTGCTACGATTGGATCCTGTACAGCCTCATCGGCATTCATGATTAGAGACAGCGAGCGATAACTAACATTTGGCCGCCGCAGCAATTCGTGCAGCGTGTATTCGCGCTCGATGGGCTGGCCCAGGACCTGTTCGGCAATCTCAGGGGGCACGGTTCGCGGGTTTACCCAGGTAGATTTCAAGCGCTCGGACTCAACCGCGATTGCATCCCGTTTACGGCTAAACGCATCCCAACGTTCATCATTGATGAGGCCAAGTTTGCGGCCCATCTCCGTGAGCCTCAAGTCCGCGTTGTCCTCACGCAGCATCAGGCGGTATTCGGCCCGGCTTGTGAACATCCGGTAGGGCTCGCTCACTCCTCGCGTGATGAGGTCATCCACCAGGACGCCTAGATAGGCCTCGTCCCGTCGCGGACACCAGCTCGCCTTGCCCTGCGCCTGCAGCCCGGCATTCAATCCAGCCAGCAGCCCCTGTGCGGCCGCCTCCTCATAACCGGTGGTGCCGTTGATCTGGCCAGCAAAGAACAGCCCGGCGATCGTCTTGGTCTCCAGCGAAGACCGGAGATTGCGCGGGTCGAAATAATCGTATTCGATGGCATATCCCGGACGCAGAAGGTGGGCATTCTCGAGACCGCGGATGGTACGCACCAGCGCCAGCTGAATGTCAAAAGGCAGGCTCGTGGAAATACCGTTGGGGTAGATCTCGTGCGTGGTCAACCCCTCGGGTTCGAGGAATATCTGGTGTCCGGTCTTGCCCGCGAATCGATGAACCTTGTCCTCGATGGACGGGCAATAGCGCGGGCCAACCCCCTGGATGACACCAGTGAACATCGGCGAGCGATCCAAACCACCACGAATGATCTCGTGCGTGCGCTCGTTGGTATGCGTCACCCAGCACGGCATTTGCCGCGGATGCATATCGCGCCGGCCGAGAAATGAAAATACCGGCTCGGGTACGTCGCCGGGCTGCGTTTCCATCACAGAGAAATCGATCGTCTTGCCGTCGAGCCTCGGTGGCGTGCCGGTCTTCAGACGACCGACCGGGAGCATCATTTCCCGCAGCCGCGCAGCTAGCGTGATCGACGCCGGGTCACCTGCGCGCCCGGCCTGAAAGCTCTGCATGCCGACGTGAACCAGTCCGGATAGGAATGTTCCCGCGGTGAGCACCACTGCCCGTCCCCGGAAACGCAACCCGATCTGCGTAACAACGCCAACCGCACGATCACCCTGGAGCAGGATGTCATCCACGGCCTGCTGGAACAGGGTCAGGTTTGGCTGATTCTCAAGACAGCTGCGAATGGCCTGCCTGTAGAGGACACGGTCCGCTTGGGCCCGGGTCGCCCGTACCGCCGGGCCCTTGGACGAGTTGAGCGTGCGAAACTGGATTCCCGCCTGGTCGGTCGCAAGCGCCATCGCGCCTCCCAGCGCATCCACTTCCTTTACCAGGTGGCCTTTGCCAATCCCTCCAATGGAGGGATTGCACGACATCTGGCCCAAGGTCTCGATGCTATGTGTGAGCAGCAAAGTCTTGCAGCCAAGCCTGGCAGCCGCAAGCGCAGCCTCAGTACCAGCATGGCCGCCGCCAATCACGATCACATCGAATTCAGTGGGAAATTGCATGCGGGATAGTCGTGCGCGGCGAATGATACGTCAATGTTTCACGTGAAACTAGGCACGCCAGACGCAGCGGCGATGTTTCACGTGGAACCACTTGAACTTAGCGCCATGCTGCGTCGCAGCATCGACCTTTGGTATGAGACAATCCCGCCCCTTCCTGGCGTTTGGGCGGTACGGCTCTCCCGTGATCTCGCTAGCCCGCTATGCCGCCTTACTCGGACAACCTGCGCTGCGCTCCGCGATTGCGGCTTCCGTGCTCGGCCGTCTGCCGATCGGCATTGCAGGCCTGGCGATCCTGATGTTGGCGCAGGACACCACGGGCTCTTTTGGCACGGGCGGCGCAGTTGCCGCCAGCTACGTCGCCGGTCTTGCCATGGTTGCGCCGCTGCTCGGCAGGCTCATCGATCGCTACGGCCCCAGAGTAATCTTGCTCGGCTGCGCCTTCGCTTTTCCCTCTACTCTGGCGGGACTCGTTGCGGCTCTCTCCGAGCCGGCGCCAATGTGGCTGGCTTTCACCCTTGCCGGCCTTGCGGGGGCGTGCTTTCCACCGATTACGGTGTGCATGCGGACCTTCTTCAAGCAGCGATTGCATGAGCAGACGCTGCTCGCTACCGCCTATTCGCTGGAGTCAGTATTGATCGAACTGATTTTCATCCTCGGCCCGGTGCTGGTGGCGGTGTTCGTCGCGCTCGCCTCTCCCGCAGCCGCAGTTTTGTTTGCCGCAGCCTGCGGCTGCGCTGGCACACTGCTCTTCCAGCGCTCGCAAGCGCTTAGGCAATGGCGCATTGAAGCGCGCAGCAGCGCGAGCCTGTTTGGTCCGCTTGCCGAACCTGGTTTCGTGCCGCTGCTCGCAGTCATCGTCTGCTACGCATCGGCCTTCGGTCTGGTCGAAATTGGCACCACCGCCTATGCAATCGAAGCGGGCGGACCAGCGTTCGCCGGCATCCTGCTCGGCATTATGAGCATCGGCAGCGCGGCCGGCGGCCTGGTCTACGGCAGCCGCAGCTGGCGCCTGCCGCTTGCGCGACAGTTTCCGCTCATGCTGGGGCTGATGGGGCTGGGCGTGGCACCACTCGCGCTGTTATCCGCCTCCTGGGCCTTCGGCCTCTGGTGCCTGGCAGCGGGTATCGCGATGGCCCCCGCGCTGATCATGCAGTCGATGCTGGTGGCGGGAAGTTCCCGGCCCGAGCACTCGACCGAGGCGTTCACCTGGTCCTCAACGGGGCTGCTCGCCGGGGTCGGGCTGGGACTGACGCTTGGCGGTGGGCTGCTCGAGCACTCGAAATCGCCCGCTGTATTCGCGGCGGCCGCTGTGCTGTCGGTTGCGGCAGGGCTGCTCGCCCTGCTGCTGGTAAGAACTAGATAGCCATTACGCCGCGAGCTTCTGATGCATGCTGCCGCGGCGTATTTCGAGTGCCTGCGGCAGATGGCCTGCGAGCTTGCCGAAAAGTTCATCGTGCGATTTCAGCTCTTCGCCCCATGCCTTCTCGTCCACGCGCGCGATCTCGTCGTAGCGGGCGCGATCAAATTTCTCCATGCCGGCCCAGCTTAGATCCTCGAAACGCGGAATCACGCCGAGCGCAGTTTCGGCGCCCTGGGCGCGGCCGGCACAACGATCGACGATCCACTTCAGCACGCGCATGTTCTCCGCGAAGCCGGGCCAGACGAATTCACCGTTTGCATCCTTCCTGAACCAGTTGACGCGGAATACACGCGGCGGACGCGACACCGCCCTGCCGACCTTGAGCCAGTGCGAAAAATAGTCGCCCATGTGATAGCCGCAGAACGCAATCATCGCCATCGGGTCGCGCCGGACTACGCCGACCTTGCCGGTGATCGCGGCCGTGGTTTCGG
>JANNTO010000335.1:0-5458 GCA_031403675.1 Gammaproteobacteria bacterium
CGCGCCCGAAGCCTCCAGGGACGGATTCACGGCGGTCCCGAAAACACCCGCCGGACCGCCAGTCGCGAACGGATGAGTCCATACATGGTCCCTAAGTACTGACGCTATGGAACAATTGACGTTTATGGACCGCGACACCGACTACATCGACTCCGACGGCTATCGGGCCAACGTCGGGATCATCATCATGAATGGCGACCGCCAGGTCTTCATCGGCGGCCGCGCGCAGGCGCGCGGCTGGCAGTTTCCGCAGGGCGGCGTCCGCCGGGGCGAACGCCCCGAAGAGGCGCTGTACCGGGAACTCGCGGAGGAGGTCGGCCTCGGCCGCAACCAGGTCGAGGAAATCGCCCGCACCAGGAACTGGCTACGCTATCGGTTGCCGCCGCAGTTCGTGCGCCGCGATTCGAGCCCGCTTTGCATCGGCCAGAAACAGCGCTGGTTCCTGCTGCGCCTCGGGGCAGAGGATTCGGCACTGCGCTTCGATTCGACCGAGCAGCCGGCCGAATTTGACCGCTGGCGCTGGGCCAACTGGTGGGATGCCGTGCACGAGGTGATCTATTTCAAACGCCGGGTCTATTCCCGCGCGTTGCACGAGCTCGGCATGCACGCCTTTCCGGAGGGCCTGCCGGCCTACCCGGAATGGTGGGCGGAACGCATGGGCTCGGGCCGGCGCCGCGGTCCGGATACGACCCTACCCTGAGACTCAGAATGGTCGCGCGACCGCGAGCAGCACCATGCCGATCAGCAACAGCGTTGGCGCCTCGTTGAACCAGCGATACCAGACGTGGCTGTGGGCATTGCGGCCCGCCGCGAAATCCCGCATCAGCCGCCAGGTCCAGGCGTGATAGGCGATGAGCAGCACGATCAGCACGAGCTTGACCTGCATCCAACCGGTCGCCAGCAGCGCCGGATTGCGAATCAGCAGCCAACAACCGAATACTGCGGTCAGCGCGGCGCCGAGCGTCATGATCACGAACAGTCGGAATTCCATGACGCGGAATCGCTCGATGCCGGCGCTGTCGGTGGTGGAAGCGTGATATACGAACAGGCGCGGCAGGTAGAAGAGACCCGCAAACCAGGTCACCATGAAGATTACGTGCCAGGCCTTGATCCAGAGCATGCGTCGAAACCCCCGCTGTCACGCCGATTCTAACGACGAGGTTCGCTGTTGAGTAAGAAATCCGGGCAGCGCCGGTCCCGCTGGCACATCGCGCTGATCGTGCTGGTCGCACTGGCGCTGTGTTACGCGGGCTTCGAGCTCGGGCGCACCAGCGCTGGCTACTCGATCGTCACCGCCATGCGCGAAGGCATCGATCTGCGGCGCCGCAATCGTGAACTCGACCAGGAAAATCAATCGCTGCAGCATCGGGTCGCCACGGCCGAGGTCGGGCAGCACGTGGACCGGCAGGCGCAGTCGGAAGCGCAACTAATGATCGGGGAGCTGCAGGCAGAGACTGCGCGGCAGCAGCAGGAGTTGACGTTTTACCGTGGGCTTGTTGCGCGGCAGTTTGGCGCCGGCACGCTGCGCGTGCAGGAACTGCGGGTTCGCGCCGAGGAGGAGCGCCGTTACCGCGTGCTGATCACGCTGGTGCAGGCGGCGAGCCGCGAAAGCATGGCGAATGGCACCGTCACGTTTACCGTCGAGGGTCTTGCGCGCGGTGAATCGAAGCAACTCGCGCTCGCCGAGGTGGAACCGGACCGGCGCCGCGAACTGCCGTTCTCGCTGCGCTATTTCCAGCAGATCGAGGTGCCGGTCGAATTGCCGCCCGACTTCCAGCCGGTGAGCCTCCAGGTCGAGTACCGCGTGGGCCGCGACGCCGAGCCTGCGCGGCAGACGTTTCCCTGGCGTGTTGAGGGCGAATCCGAGATTCCGGTGCCGTGACCCGCTGGCTGCGCCACTGGAGTAAAATGACCCCATGAGTGACACCACGCCGCCGACCGACATTCTGGTCTTCACCGACGCCGCCGCCCGCAAGGTCGGCGAATTGATCCGTGAGGAAGGCAATCCAAGACTCAAGTTGCGGGTATTCGTCTCCGGCGGCGGCTGCTCCGGATTCCAGTACGGATTCACTTTTGACGAAAAGACCGAGGAGGGCGACGCGGAGTTTCCGAACCAGGGCGTGACGCTGCTGGTTGATCCGCTCTCCTTTCAGTACCTCGCGGGCGCGGAGATCGATTACCGCGAGGATCTCGAAGGCGCGCAATTCGTGATCCGCAATCCGAACGCGACCACGACCTGCGGCTGCGGATCGTCGTTCTCGACCTGATAAGAAATCAGCGCCCGGCGTGGGCGACGCGGACTGGTTCGGCGGCGGGCGTATCGAGCCGCGCCAGGAGCGGCGCGGTCGTGGTCTGAAAATCGGCCATCAGGCTGGCAGGAATCGGATCGGCTTTCTGGATCGTGACCTTGGCCGGATTCTTGTGCACGCCATTGACGCGATACTCATAGTGAACATGCGGCGCGGTCGCAAGACCGGTCATGCCGACGTAGCCAATCACTTCACCCTGCTGCACGCGATCGCCGGCCGCCAGCCCATTCGCATAACGCGACATGTGCGCATACAGCGTCGTGACGCCATTGCTGTGCGCGAGCACGACGACATTGCCATAACCATTGTTGCGACCGCGGCTCACCACCCGCCCTGCGCCTGCGGCCTTGATCGGCGTGCCAGCCGGCGCGGCAAAATCGATGCCGCGATGCGCACGCACGCGATTCAGGATCGGATGGCGACGCGCGAGGCTGTAGCCCGAGCTGATGCGTCCGTAATCGACCGGATAGCGCAGGAAAGCCTTGCGCACCGGCCGTCCGTCGGGTGTGTAGTAATCGGCGCGGCCGTCCGGTGACACATAGCGCACCGCGCGATAGGTGCGGCCGGAGTTGACGAATTCGGCTGCGAGGATATCGCCGTCGCGCACGAACTCCCCGTCCTGCCACTGCTGTTGGTGCGAAACAACGAAGCTGTCGCCCGGCTGTACCGAGTTGACGAAATCGATGTCGTACTTGAAGACGTCGGCGAGCGACACCGCGAGGCGGTCCGTGCCGCCGACTTCGCTGACCGCGACGTACAGCGAGCTCTCCACCGTGCCGCGCAGCATTCGTTCTTCGACCTCGAGCGGGTTCTCGACGATGTTCGCGTTGAAGCCCTGGTCGGCGCGCGTGACGGACAACGTTGCCGTCTCATTGATGCGCCGCGTCAGCGACTTGATCTCGCCATCGAGATGGGTCAGCTGGATCACGTCGCCGGGGCGGATGATGTCGAGGCTCTTGCGCACATCCGGCAGGTTGCGCAGCTCCGCAAGGTCCGAAATCTTCAATTGCAGCCCGCGGAAAACCTGATCGAGCGTGTCGTTGTGGCCGATCGTTACCGCGATGAACTCGAATGGCCCGGAGGTTGCGGCAGGTTCGGCGACCGCGGTCTGGCCACTTGGCGCCAGCACGCCATCGAAAGACGGGTCCAGCAGCGGATTCCTGATTTGCGAGCCGGCGGCCGAAAAGATCGCGCCGGCGACGACGCAGGACGCGATAACACCGAACCGGCGCGGCGCTGCGTCGGCGGCGGAATGCATGACAGACGTCGAGAGGACGGGTCGTGGCACCCTGAACAACTCCGAGAGGCTGGATGCGCGACGGTAATCAACGGGGGGTAGGCACGTCAACCCGTTGATTGCCCGGCCTTTGTACTGCGTCACAGATATAGGCCCTCCAGCCGCTGGCAGCGATTGCCATTACCACGTCCGGCTCCCAGAATTGCAGCCTTGCCGCAGCAGACTGCCGGCATGGGGGATCGATGCTGCCGCCGGCACAACAACTGGACGAATTGCGCCGTGGCGCCGCCGAACTGCTGACCGAAGCCGACCTGGCCCGGAAACTCGAGCGCGGGCGCCCACTGCGGGTCAAGGCCGGGTTCGATCCGACCGCCCCGGACCTGCATCTCGGGCACACGGTGCTGATCAACAAGATGCGCCAGTTCCAGCAACTGGGCCACGAGGTCATTTTCCTGATCGGCGACTTCACCGGGATGATCGGCGACCCGAGCGGCAAGAACGTGACCCGCCCGCGCCTGACACCCGAGGAAGTGCAGGCCAACGCCCGCACCTACCAGGACCAGATCTTCAAGATCCTCGATCCCGAAAGGACCGTGATCGATTTCAACTCACCCTCGTTTGGCGCCATGAGCGCTGCCGGCATGATCGAACTCGCGGCGAAGTACACGGTGGCGCGCATGCTTGAGCGCGACGATTTCTCCAAGCGCTACAAGTCGGGACAGCCGATCGCGGTGCATGAATTTCTTTACCCCTTGGTGCAGGGCTATGACTCCGTGGCGCTCAAGGCGGATGTCGAACTCGGCGGCACCGATCAGAAATTCAACCTGCTGGTCGGACGCACGCTGCAGGCCGATTACGGCCAGGAACCGCAGGTCGTACTGACGATGCCGTTGCTCGAGGGCACGGACGGCGTACAGAAAATGTCGAAATCGCTCGGCAATTACATCGCAATCGACGAGCCCGCGACCGAGATGTTCGGCAAGCTGATGTCCATTTCCGACGATCTGATGTGGCGTTATTTCGAATTGCTGTCGGCGCGCCCGCTGCCTGAGATCGCGAAACTCCGCGCCTCGATCGTGGACGGGCGCAATCCGCGCGACGTCAAGTTCGAACTCGCGGCCGAGATCGTCGATCGATACCACGGCGTGGGCGCAGGCCATGCCGAGCGCGAGCGCTTCATTGCCCGGTTTCGCGACGGCGCATTGCCGGAACAGATCACCGAGACCACATTGGCTTGCCAGGGCGACACCGCGAAGCTCGCCAACGTGCTGAAAGACCTCGGTCTGGCAGCGAGTTCGACCGCCGCGTACCGTCTGATCGAGCAGGGCGCCGTGCGGGTCGACGGGGAACGGGCGGATTCCAAGGAAGCCCTGCTCAAGGCCGGTTCCAGCTACCTCTTGCAGGCTGGCAAGCGCGGTTTTGCGCGCGTCACGCTCCGGAAATCCTGACCGGTTTCGACCGACATTGACTCCCCGGAACGGGTCGCTATACTGCGCGGCCCCGACCTCGGGCGCCCCTGAAAAGGACGGCCCGGGCGGTCTCGTGCGACACAGCTATTGTGTTGACACCCCTTGGACCCGGGGTAAACTACGCGGTCTTCCCTGGCGCTTACGTTGTCAGGGCGTTCTTTAAAAATTTGCAGGTAATTTGTGTGGGGACTCGCGTCAGGCGTCCATTCATGGGCGCATAACTGCGAGTAACCAAGCGTCCAGCGGTCCGGGTCAAACCGGATCAGGTTTGGAGTTTGGGGTCTCGCTTTGTAGGTTCAAAGCATTGAACTGAAGAGTTTGATCCTGGCTCAGATTGAACGCTGGCGGCGTGCTTAACACATGCAAGTCGAGCGGTAACAGGCGTAGCAATACGTGCTGACGAGCGGCGAACGGGTGCGTAATACATGGGAATCTGCCTTTTA
>JANNTO010000336.1:0-7246 GCA_031403675.1 Gammaproteobacteria bacterium
GAAAAGGGAAACGTCCCCTTTTACGATTCGCCGGGCCGGTATCCCGAGGTGATCGGATAGCGCCAGTCGCGGCCGAATGCGCGGCCGCTGACACGCACGCCGGGCGGCGCCTGCCGGCGCTTGTATTCATTGCGCTTGACCATATCGAGCACGCGCACGACCGTGGCGCGATCAAAGCCCTGCGCCACGATTTCATCCACCGAACGATTGTCCTCGACGAACGCCGCGAGAATGCGGTCGAGCACGTCATAGGGCGGCAGAGTGTCCGAGTCGAACTGATTCTCCCGCAACTCCGCGGTCGGCGGCCGTTCGACGACCCGCGCCGGAATGACCGGCGACTTCGCATTGCGCCAACGCACCAGCCGGTACACCAGCGTCTTGCTGCAATCCTTGATCGGCGCATAGCCCCCGGCCATGTCGCCATACAACGTCGCGTACCCGACCGCCATCTCGCTCTTGTTGCCGGTGGTCAACAGCATCCGCCCGGTCTTGTTCGAAATGCCCATCAGCACGATGCCGCGGCAGCGCGCCTGGATATTTTCCTCGGCGGCATCCGGCGCGTGGCCCTTGAACTCGCGTTCGAGCGCCGCGAGCGTCGCCTGAAACATGCCCTCGATCGAGATCACCGAATAACGCACGCCGAGACCGCGCGCCATCGCAGCAGCGTCCTTCTCCGAAATGCTCGAGGTGTAGCGCGAAGGCAGCATCACCGCGTGCACGCGCTCGGCTCCGAGCGCGTCGCAGGCGAGCGCGAGCACCAGCGCGGAATCCACGCCGCCCGACAGGCCCAGCACCACGCCGCTGAAGCCGTTCTTGCCGACGTAGTCGCGAACGCCCGTCAGGATCGCCTGATACACGCTCTGCTCCGCACCCATGAGCGGCGCCAGACTTTCCGGCTCCAGGTGCGCACTCCGCCCCGTCAGGCTCGCATCCACGCAACCGAGTGATTCCTCGAATGCCGGCGCGCGATACACGACGCGGCCGGTCTCGTCTACCGCAAAGGAATTGCCGTCAAATACCAGCTCGTCCTGACCGCCCGCCAGATTCACATAGATGAAAGGCATGCCGGTCTCGCGCGCGCGCCTGGCGATGACCGCTTCGCGTTCCGCCTGCTTGCCTTGCTGGTATGGAGACGCATTCAACGCGATGCAGAGATCGGCACCCGCCCCGCGCGCCGCGACCGCGAGTTCCGCGTGCCAGACGTCCTCGCAGATCAGCGGGGCGACGCGGACGCCACCGATCGTGACGACCAGCGGCGCGCTGCCAGCAGCGAAGTAACGCTTCTCATCGAAAACCTGGTAGTTCGGTAGCCGCTGTTTTCGGTAACGTGCAATGACCGAGCCGTCGCGGAGCCACGCGGCCGTGTTGTAGATGGTGCCCGACGCATATTCCGGGTACCCGACCAGCAGGTCGATTCCGCTGGCAGCGGCGGCGAGTCGTGCGAGCGCACTGTCAATGCGACGGCGGAATCCGCGGTGGAATAACAGGTCTTCCGGTGGATACCCTGACAGCGCGAGTTCGGGTGTGACCAGCAGGACAGCGCCTTGCTGCCGCGCCTGGCCGAGCCGCTCGATGATCCGATCCGCGTTGCCAGAAGCATCACCGACAGTCGGATTGATCTGTGCGAGCGCAATGCGAAGAACAGGGGACCCGCCCCTTGCTCCCTCGCCCCCGGAAAAGGGGTGCGTCCCCTGTTCTTCCATCAGCGCTTCCGGATGCGGCGACGCGCGGCGAGTGCGGTCTTCATCGCACTGCCAAGCTCGGCCGGCGAACGCACGGTGCAGACGCCTGCTTCCTCGAGCGCCGCGTACTTGTCAGCCGCAGTGCCCTTGCCACCCGCAATGACCGCCCCGGCATGTCCCATGCGCTTGCCGGCAGGCGCCGTTACACCGGCGATATACGCGACCACCGGCTTGGTCACGTGCCGGCGGATGTAGTCAGCTGCGGTCTCTTCGTCGCTGCCGCCGATCTCGCCGACCATGATGATGCCGGCCGTGTCGGCGTCGCGTTCGAAGAGCGCAAGGACCTCGACGAAATTCATGCCGCGCACCGGATCACCGCCGATCCCGACGCAGCTTGATTGCCCGAGGCCGAGGTTCGTGGTCTGGAACACTGCTTCGTAGGTCAGCGTGCCGGAGCGCGAAACAATGCCGATACGACCCGGCTTGTGGATGAAGCCCGGCATGATGCCGACCTTGCATTCGCCAGGCGTGATGACACCGGGGCAGTTAGGCCCGACCAGTCGGCACTTGCGGCCCGCCAGCGCCGCCTTGACGCGGACCATGTCGTTGACCGGAATGCCCTCGGTGATGCAGACGATCAGGCGGATGCCGGCATCCGCAGCTTCCAGGATGGCGTCCGCCGCGTACGGCGCCGGCACGTAAATCATGCTGACGTCGGCCTTGGTCTTTGCTACCGCATCGTGCACGGTATCGAACACCGGCCGGTCGAGGTGGCGACTGCCGCCGCGGCCCGGCGTCACGCCGCAGACCAGATTGGTGCCGTAGGCGAGCGCCTGCTCGGAATGAAAAGTGCCCTGCTTGCCGGTGAAGCCCTGGCAGAGCACGCGGCTGCCTCGATCGACGAGGATGCTCATCGGCGTTTCCTGCCGGAGGCCGCGCGCACCGCCTTGGTGGCCGCATCCGTCAGGTCCCGCGCCGCGGTAATCGCAAGTTTGCTGGCCGCCAGGATCTTGCGCGCCTTATCCGCATTGGTGCCCTCGAGACGCACGATCACCGGCACCGCGACGCCAACCTGGCGCACGGCCTGCACGATCCCTTCGGCGATCACGTCGCAGCGCACAATGCCGCCGAAGATATTGACCAGCACCGCACGCACGCGACTGTTCGACAGGATCAGGCGGAATGCCGCGGTAACGCGTTCGGCGGTTGCGGTGCCGCCGACGTCGAGGAAATTCGCCGGCTCGCCGCCCTGCAGCTTGATCAGGTCCATCGTCGCCATTGCGAGTCCGGCGCCATTGACCATACAGGCGATATTGCCGTCGAGTGAAACATAGTTCAGTTCGTGCGCCGAGGCTTCACGCTCAATCGCGTCTTCCTGCGACGGATCGCGTAACTCAACGAGTGCCGGCTGGCGGTACAGTGCATTCGCCTCAACGTTGATCTTGGCATCGAGCGCGACCAACGCGCCGTCCTTGGTCACAATCAGCGGATTGATCTCGATCAGTGCGAGATCGCGGTCGAGATAGAGCCGGTACAGGGCGCGCGCAATGCGTTCGAATTCCACGATCTGCGCGCCCTTCAGACCGATACCAAAAGCCAAACGCCGGCATTGATAGCTTTGCAGGCCCGCCGCCGGATCGATGTCGGCGCGCAGGATGCGCTGCGGTTCTTTCGCGGCGACTTCCTCGATGTCCATGCCACCCGCGGCCGATGCGACGAACGCAATGCGGCTGGTCTCGCGATTCAACAGCAGCGAAAGATACAACTCGCGCTCGATCGCGCTGCCGGACTCCACATAAACGAGATCGATCGGCAACCCTGCACTTCCGGTCTGCTTCGTGACCAGGCGCTGTCCGAGCATCGCCGCTGCCGCCCTGCCGACTTCCGCGATCGAGCGGCACAATTCCACGCCGCCGGCCTTGCCGCGGCCGCCCGCGTGCACCTGGGCCTTGACCACCCACAGCGGACCCGCGAGTTCACGAGCCGCCGCGACTGCATCACGCTCGTTCGCGGCCACCCGGCCGGCCGGCACGGGCACCCCGTAGTCCGAGAAAACCCGCTTCGACTGGTATTCGTGAAGATTCATCACGGCATTGTAACGGCTGACTTGAACCGCGTCGCATTCGCACGCCATCCGCCCGGTGCCAGCCGTGCCGCGTGATAAAGTGCCGCCGTGAAAAACCCGGCGGACCTCGAGAAAACGACCGGTGATCCCGAGCTCGCCTGGCGTGTTCTTGGGCTGCTGAATCTCTATCGGCTCAGCATCCCGCTGCTGCTGCTGATCCTGTCACTGCTCCCATCGCAACCGCAATTGCTTGGCGCAGCAATTCCGCATCTCTATTTCTATACGCTGATCGCCTGGTTCGCGACCGGCATCATCTGCATCGGCCTGCTGAAGACCCGCTGGCCCTCCCTGCAGGCGCAGGCATACGTTCATATCGCCTTCGATGTGCTTGCGGTCACGGCGCTGCTGCTGACCAGCGCGGGCGCTGCGAGCGGCGCGGGCCTGTTGCTGGTTATGCCGATCGCCGCGGTCAGTCTGCTGCTGCCCGCGCGCACGGCGACGATGATTGCCGCAATCGCTGCGCTGTTCGTGCTGTTCCAGCAAATCACGCTGTGGTGGTCGGGCCTCGCGGATGCATCCGACTTGACCCAGGCGGGAATGCTGGGCGGCGTAATCTTTTTCGCGGCGCTTGCGGTAGCACCACTTGCCCGCCGGCTGCGCGAGAGCGAAGCGCTGGTGCGCCAGCGCGATTTCGATCTCGCCAATCTCGCGGAACTCTCGCAGTACATCATTGAGCGCCTGCGCGAGAGTCTCGTCGTCGTCGACGAGCAGGATCGCATCCGCCTGATCAACGAATCGGCGCGCCAGATCCTCGGCAATGAAGTGAGCGCCAATGCGCTGCTCGGCGAGGTCTCGCCACGCCTGCTATATCTGCTCGCTATGTGGCGGCAAAGCGAGCCGGTGACCGATACAGCCGGCGGCAATCTGCTCGCTGCCGACGGCCTGCGCGAGGTGCGCCCGCATTTTGCTCCGCTCGGCCAGGGCAAGCCGCCGCCGGTCCTGGTATTCCTCGAGGACCTGAGCGCGCTCGACGACCGGATCCAGCAGAGCCGTCTCGCAGCACTCGGCCGTCTGTCCGCTTCGATTGCGCACGAGATCCGCAATCCGGTCGGGGCGATCAGCCACGCGGCACAATTGCTCGAGGAGGACCCACAGCTCTCCGATTCGAACCGACGCATGAGCGAGATCATCAAGGCCAATGCCGAGCGCGTCAGCACGATCGTCGGCAACGTACAGCAGCTCGCGCGGCGCGAGACCACGCGCCCGGAGCGCATGCCGCTCGGCGAGTTCCTGGCGGACTTCGTCGAGGAATTCATCAGCACCGGTGGCCATGCCGCGGGACAACTGGTGGTCGAGCTGCAGGAGCCCGATCTCGAGGTGCGCGTCGATCCATCGCACCTGCGCCAGATCCTGTGGAATCTGGTCGAAAACGCCTTCCGCTATTCCGTGCAGACGGCGCAGGACCAGGTCGAGGTCCGCATCGGCCGGCTGGCCGGCAGCAACCGGCCGTTTCTTGAGGTGCTGGACCGCGGTCCGGGCATCGATCCGACCATGATCGACCGCATCTTTGAGCCGTTTTTCACTTCACGCACCAGCGGGACCGGTCTCGGCCTGTTCATCGCCCGCGAATTCGCGCAGTGCAATCGTGCGCTGCTGGTGTTCGAACCTCGGCCCGGCGGCGGCAGCATCTTCCGCATCGTATTCGCCGATCCGCAACGCTGGGAACAGTCTTAGGTGCGGGCATGACGAAACCCAGGGCGCTGATCGTCGATGATGAACCCGACCTGTGCGAACTGTTGTCGCTGACACTCGCGCGCATGGGCGTCGAATCGAGCGCGGTACACGATCTCGCCGGTGCACGCCGTGAACTGCAGGGGAAACATCAGTACGCGCTGTGCCTGACGGATCTGCGCCTGCCGGACGGTGATGGCATCGAGCTGCTGGAATGGATCCAGGCGCAGACCCCGGAGCTGCCGGTCGCGGTGATCACGGCACACGGCCACGTCGAGGCGGCGGTGCGCGCGCTGAAGCTCGGCGCCTTCGATTTCGTCAGGAAGCCGCTCGACATCTCGGACTTGCGCAAGCTCGTCAACCAGGCGCTGAAACTCTCCGACGACCGGCGCACGACCGAGGGCGGTCGGCGGCTGCTCGGCGATTCCGAGCCGATGCAGAAGATGCGCGTGATGATCAACCGTGTCGCGCGCAGCCAGGCGCCGGTGCATATCACCGGCGAGTCCGGCACCGGCAAGGAGCTGGTCGCGCGGCTGATCCACGAGAGCGGGCCGCGCAAGGATGCGCCGTTCGTGCCGGTCAGTTGCGGAGCGATCCCATCAGAATTGATGGAGAGCGAACTGTTCGGCCATCGCCGTGGCAGCTTCACCGGCGCCGTGGCTGACAAGCTTGGACTGGTGCAGGCTGCCGAGGGCGGCACGCTGTTTCTCGACGAAGTGGCCGACCTGCCATTCGTGATGCAGGTGAAACTGCTGCGCCTGATCCAGGAGAAGACTGCGCGTCCGGTCGGCGACCAGCGCGAACAACCAGTGGACGTGCGCATCCTGTCGGCGACGCATCGCGATCTCGGCGAACTGGTCGCGTCGGGCCGCTTCCGCGAAGACCTCTATTACCGGATCGACGTGATCGACCTGCGGGTGCCTTCGTTGCGCGAGCGCCTCGCCGATGTCCCGGAACTCGCGGCAACGATCAACGAGCGCTTCGCCGCGCGCATGGGCATGGCGGCGCCCGCGATCTCCGATGCGGCGATGGAACTGCTCGCGACCCACGATTACCCGGGCAACGTGCGCGAACTCGAGAACATCATCGAGCGGGCATTGACCCTGTGCGACGGCGGCACGATCCGCCCCGAGGACATCGAGCTGCGCGGCGCGCCCTCCCAGTTCGAGGAAACCGTGCCGCCGCACCGGCCCGGCACGCTGCCGGAGGCGCTCGACGACATCGAACGCAATTCAATCCGGCGTGCGCTGGAAGAAGCGCGTTACAACAAGACCGCCGCCGCCCGGGCGCTTGGCATCAGCTTTCGGGCGCTGCGCTACCGCATCAAGAAGCTGGGCATCGAGTAGGCCCGGCCACTGACGCAACGCGTCCACAAGTGACGCAGCGCGTCAGCTCCCCCGTCTGCGAATCCCGACAGCAACCCCTGCCGCGGATAAAAAATACTGATAAGTCTGTCACTTACAGGATTCCGCCGGATTGGCATGATCCTTGCTGTAACTACCTTGCATCGGCGCATGAGCGCCGCCCTTGGTTGTCAAAAGGAGTTTAAGGAAATGAGGACTATCCAGAAGGGCTTCACGCTCATCGAACTGATGATCGTGGTGGCCATTATCGGCATCCTGGCCGCGATCGCGATCCCGGCTTATCAGGACTACACAATTCGTGCGCAGGTTTCGGAAGGTCTGACCCTGGCGTCCGACGTCAAGGCCGGCGTTGCCGAGTACACAGCGCAGACCGGCGACTGGCCGTTGAATCTCCAAGAGGCGGG
>JANNTO010000337.1:0-3796 GCA_031403675.1 Gammaproteobacteria bacterium
GGTGAATCCTGCGGCGGCAGCCACATCAAGGACTTAGCGCTGACTCAGCCAGGCATCCGGGGGTCGGGAAGGCCGCGGCCTCTTCTTTGAGCCATTGACGTAATGCACAGACCATCGGCATGTCCGAATAGGCGGGCGGGCAGACGAACCAGTAGCGGAATCGCGACGGCACGATGATCTTGCTTGCGAGCTTCAATCGTCCGGACTGCAGATCGTGCGCGGCGATCGACCAGCGCGCCGGCGCATAGCCGAGACCCTCGATCACCGCAGACAGCACGCTGACCGAATCGTCGATGATCGTCGGACCCGCGGGCCACGGTGTCGGCGCCGCGCTCTTCTCGAAGCGCGCCCAGGGCTCATCCTTCGCCTGCAGCATCGGAATGCCTTTCAGGCTTTCGCGGTCATCGATCGATCCGTGGCGCTTGAACATTTCCGGCGAAGCGACGACCACCAGCCATTCGTCCATCAGGTGTTCGTAGTCGAGGCCGGGCAAGACTTTTTCGCCGAGGCGCACGGCGGCATGAAAATCGCTGCGCCCGAAATCGACCGCTTCACGCCCGGTGTGCCAGTCCACCTGCAGATCGGGAAATTTTGCGTGCAGGCGATGCAGGCGCGGCGTCATCCATTTCTGCATCAGCGAGGACAGCGTGCTGACGTTGATGATTCCGCTGGCGCGATTCATCCGCGTTTCGCGCAGCGCCAGCACCAGCGCGTCGAGCCCCGACTGGATCGCCGGCAGCAGTTTCGCGCCCTCCGGCGTCAGTTCGACTTTGCGGCCGCTCCTGCGTAACACCGGAATCTGCAGGTATTCCTCGAGCGCTTTGACCTGTTGCGACACCGCGGCGGGAGTCACATTCAGCGCCTCGGCGGCCTCCGCAAAAGACAGGCGCGTGGCCACCGCTTCGAACACACGTAAGGCATTGAGTGGTAAGCGTCCGTAGGCAGAGGCAGGCACGAAGTTTCCCTTAACCCAGCGTCAGTTAATGCGTTTGTTCGCAACACCCCATGGCTTCAGAGTCTAGCCCGAACCGGGATGGAAGGGCGCAGTGCCCGCTCCACCTGAACCGAGGAGCAAAGCCATGAGCGGACGTCTACAGGGTTTCCTGAGTTTCCTGGACTTGCTGGCCGAAGGCCAGCGCCGTCAGGCCGAGTCGATTGCGGGTCGCCGCTTCGAGGCCGAGCTCGAATTGCAGCCGGTGACGACAGCGAAGGTGGTCAAGTTTCCCTTAACCGGGAATCAGAAAGCGCATTTGTTCCAGACCGCCTCGAGGCTCACAGTTTCAACCGAGCATTGATTCGATTCATTCAACCGATTTCAAGGAGTACCGAGATGAAGAGCTATTCGACGATTCGCAACACAGGGTTCGCAGCAGTGCTGGTGGCGGCACTGGCGGGCGTGGTCAGCAACGGCCTGGCCCTCGACCAGAGGCTGGTCTACGAGCGCGACCTGCCGGGCGCCGCATCGGTGGTGGTCCTGCCGGAGATCGTGGTCATCGCCAAGCGACTGGAAACGTGAGCGCCTGTGGCAGCGCGTCTGCAGTCACAGCGTCTATTCCACATTCTGAACTTGCTCCCGCATCTGTTCGATCAGCACTTTCAACTCCACCGCCGAGCGCGTCGTCTCGACGTCCTGGGATTTCGACGAGAGTGTGTTCGCCTCGCGGTTGAATTCCTGCATCAGGAAATCGAGCTTGCGGCCGACGGCCTCCTCGGCTGCGAGCGTGTTGGTCATTTCCTCCACGTGACTCTGCAGCCGGTCCAGTTCCTCGGCCACGTCCATCTTTTGCACCAGGATCACAATCTCCTGTTCGAGCCGCTCCGGATTGCCCTCGGCGCCGAGCGCGATCAGCCGTTCCTGGAGCCTGGCGCGGATCCGCGCCTGCACATCAGGCAGCCTGGCGGCAACCTGCTTTGAGATTCTTTGCACGGCCCGGGCGCGGGTCGTGAGCATCTCGGCGATGCGCTCGCCCTCGTTGGCGCGCGAAGCCTGGAACGCCATCAGGACCTCGGCGAGCAGTTCCTGTGCCGTCGCGGCGAGCGGTGCCGAATCGCGCTCCGGTTCGCGGGCCACGCCGGGCCAGCGCAGCAGGTCCACCGCGTCGATGCGGCCGGCAGCACCGAGGCGGCGCTGTAGCGCCTGTGCGCACTCGATCAGCTGATCGAGCAGGGCCTCGTCGACTTCAAACACGCGCATGGCAGCCGGGCCGGGCCGGAGGTAGAGCGTGGCATCCACCTTGCCGCGGCGCGCAGCGGCACCGATGGCGCGACGGAACTCGCCCTCGATGGCACGCAGTTCCTCGGGCAGGCGCACGCTGACCTCGAGATAACGGTGATTGACGCTGCGGATTTCCCAGGCGAGCAGTCCTGCGGTCGTGGTCCGCTCCAGGCGCGCGAAGCCGGTCATGCTCCGGAGCATTGATGATCGTCCCTGTCGTGAGGCATTGGTCGGTGTTGTAAGCTGCGCCACAGTTTAACAGGGGGCGGCCGTGTTCGGCCGCAGGAGCACGTGTGGAAATCGAGTTCGCCGAGGTCAGCCTGACCGGCGATCGCGAAGACAACCAGGACCGGGCCGCCGTTGCGGCCGGTGACGGTGCCGCATTGCTGGTGGTGATGGACGGTATGGGTGGCCACGCCCACGGCGCGCGCGCGGCGGAGACCGGCTGCAAAGTGGTGCTGGAGTTGTTCCGCGCGCTGCCAAAGCCGGTATTCGATCCGCTCGGCTTCCTGCATCTGGCGCTCGGCCGCGCGCATGCCGCGGTGGTTACGCTCGGCAGCAAGCTTGCGGTGGATCTGCGACCGCGCGCCACCTGCGCGGTCTGCCTGGTGCAGCGCAGCGAAGCCTGGTGGGCCCATGTCGGCGACAGCCGCGTTTATCACCTGCGCGGCGGCGCGGTGCTCGCGCGCACGCGCGATCACAGCCACGTGGAGCAGCTGCTGCGCGAAGGCTCGATCAGGGAAGACGAAATGCGAGGCCATCCGATGCGCAACTATGTCGAATGCTGCATCGGTGGCGAGGTGGCCCTGCCGGAGATGTCGATCTCGCGGCGCCAGCCGCTCGCGGACGGCGACGCGCTGATGGTGTGCAGCGACGGAATCTGGGCGAATCTCAAGGACCCGGAGATTGCAGCATTCTGGAAGCCCGGCAATGGCACTTGTGGCGCCTCGCTCGCGGCGCTCGCCGAACGCGCGGTAGCCGCATCGGCTCCGCACAGCGACAATGCATCCGCTGCCAGTCTGGTCTGGCGGCACTGAAACAAAGGCGGTCCATCATGCGAAGCGCCGGCCGCGCGGCCGATCAATTGCGACCGGTGCGCTTCACGCGCCGTTACACCTCGCATGCCGAGGGATCGGTGCTGTGCGAGTTCGGCGAAACCCGCGTGTTGTGCACCGCGAGCATCGAGAACGGCGTGCCGGCGTTCCTGCGCAACAGCGGCAAGGGCTGGCTCACGGCGGAATACGGCATGCTGCCGCGGGCGACCCACACGCGCAGCGCGCGCGAGGCGGCGCGCGGCAAGCAGGGCGGCCGGACTCAGGAAATCCAGCGGCTGATCGGCCGTTCGCTTCGGGCCTGCATCGACCTTGCGGCCATCGGCGAGCGCACCATCACGATCGACTGCGACGTGCTGCAGGCGGACGGCGGCACGCGCACGGCCTCCATCACCGGCGGCGCCGTGGCCCTTTACGATGCCTGCGCATGGCTGCAGGAAAAGGCGGGTCTTTCCGCCTCTCCCTTCCGGCACTTCGTCGCCGCCATCAGCGGCGGCGTGGTGGACGGGACCACGCTGCTGGACCTGGA
>JANNTO010000338.1:0-7435 GCA_031403675.1 Gammaproteobacteria bacterium
GGCGGCGGCGCGGTGCTCGGCGATGACGGCAAGCCGATGGTCTACGGACTACAGGCGGCCGAGAAGACCTATATGGACTTCACCGTGAAATTCGCCAATCCAGGCGGCCACAGCAGCCGGCCGAGCGCACACAACGCCATCTATGACCTGGCGCGCGCGATCTCCCGGGTCGCGGCTTTCAGGTTCCCGGCCCGCAACAGCGAACTGACCGAGGCCTATTTCCGCGCGGCGGGCGCGCTGACGCCAGGCAAGGTCGGCGCCGCGATGTTGCGATATGCGGCGGACCCGACGGATCGCGACGCGTACCAGCTGCTGGCGTCGCAGCCGGAGCATGTTGGCCAGCTCGGCACGACCTGTGTGGCAACGATGGCGAAGGCCGGGCACGCGCCGAATGCGTTGCCACAGAGCGCGATGGTCAATATCAACTGCCGCGTGTTCCCCGGCGAAACCATTGAAGAAGTTCAGGCGACGCTCGAGCGGGTGATCGACGATGCGTCCGCAGTGGTGGCGGTGGTTGAAAAGCCGCGACCGATTCCCAGCGATGCCTCACCACTTCGCGACGACGTCATGAAGGCAATCCGCAAGGCGATCGACCTGCGTGCGCCGGGTCTGCCGATCGTGCCGTCAATGTCGGCCGGCGCGACTGACAGCCTCTATTTCCGCAATATTGGTGTGCCGAGTTATGGCGTCGGCGGAATCTTCATGCATCCACGTGACAGCTTTGCCCACGGACTGAATGAGCGGGTGCCGATCGCGACGATCGATGGCGCCGTGCTGCAATGGCGGAGCCTGCTGCGCGATCTCTCGCGCTAGCAGGCGCCACCGCCGCGATCAGAATTCGACGGACAACCGCCCGTACACGAATCGGCCGGATCGCCCAAATGGGGCGTAGTTCGTGAACGACGTGTTGCCAGTCGTGTTGCGCGTGACCGGGAACGGCTCCGGATACTCGTCGCCCAGGTTTTCCGCTCCGACCGCAAGCCTGATGCGGTCCGTCAGGTCGAATCGGCCTTCCAGATCGATGAGCGTTGCCGCATCAAGGCGGAAGTCCAGCGCCGCCGTTGTGCCCGGGTCGAGTACTTCACCGTAGCGCGTGGCGCGGAACGTCGCTCCGAACCGGCCGAACTGCCAGCCGACCATCGCTGCAAATTTGTCCTGCGGATTTCCTTCTTCGAAGGTCAGGACGTTGATGCGGGCGAACAGTGCTGGCGGCGGAGTCAGGGCGGACAGCGGCGCCGTCTCCGGCACACGGGTCACGTCGGTTGAATTGAAGTTTGCAACCATCGTGAAGTCGAACTTGCCCGCGCCACCGGTCTCGACCGGCCAGTTGACCACGACATCGAGACCTTCGGTCTCGGTGTCGACGCCGTTGATGAAGAAACGGCCGCCGCCGATGCCGATAAAGCCCTGGGCGGCCAGGTACGCGCGTACATTGGCCTGCGTAAGATTTTCTGACAACACGATGCGATCGTCGATGTCGATCCGGTAGGCGTCGACTGTGACCGTCACTTCGCCCAGCCGGAGCACGGCACCGATCGAGTAGTTGACCGATTCCTCAGCGTTGAGCGGTTGTGCGCCGAGCGCGATCGCGACCGGGTCGCTGACCGGGAAGGTCGTGATGTCGAATGGTACGCCGTTGATGAAGTTGGTCGAAGTGGTCGCGAAGAACTGCTGGGGCAGTGACGGCGCGCGGAACCCGTTCTGCACCGAGCCGCGCAACGCGAAAGAATCAGTGAAATCGTAGCGCAGCGCGATCTTGCCGGACACGTTGCTGCCGAAGTCCGAGTAATCCTCGACCCGCAGCGCTACGGAGCCGAGCAGTTTCTCGGTCAGCTCGGCCTCGAGGTCGAGGTAGGCACCGACCGCCGTGCGATCTTCATCGACTTCATTGGCCGGGCGGAAACCCGGGAACACCTGCGAGCCGGACGCTGTAGCGCAACCGCCGGCCAGGATCTGCGCCGGGGTAGGCGTCGCGCAGCCGCTACCGCCGAGCGGAAGCAATACGCCGCCATTGCGGTACGAGTCCGGTTCGCCTGCGGATATCGAGTAGTTCTCGAGCCGGGCTTCAATACCGGTCGCGATGTTGAGCGGTGATGCCAGATTGCCGATCGTCACCTGACGCACGCCGCTGAAATTGAAGACCAGCTGGTCGTAGTCAAACCCGCCGGCATCGAACACCGTCGGACTGGCGGGGCCAAGCGAACGATTGAGCGTGTCCTCGATGGTAAATTCCATCTCGTTCTTGCCGTAAACCAGCGAACTGTCCATCTCCCAGTCGCCCCAGGTCCAGGCAGATCCGCCGGCAATGCTGAGGTCGGTTACATCGGGCGCAATGATCGGCAGAAATCCGTCGGGGTAGATCTGGATGACATTGCGATCGTCGAGCGCACGACGGTAGAATCCAGCCGAGCGGGCCTCGCGGTCCTGGTAGCTGGCCCAGCCGTAGATCCTCACACCATTGCCCAGCTCAGCACCTGCATTGGCGAACAGGGTGATCTGTTCGAGTTCCGGTTCCCCGTACCAGGCATTGAAGCGCTCGAACGTAGCCTCGCGCGGGTCGAATGCGCCGGGCACGCCGCCGACCAGTGGATACTGCTGTCTGAAGTCCCAGCCGCCGCGCTCGGTTCGCTCCTGGTCCTTGTATTCCATTGCAATCGTCACGAACCCGTTGTCGCCGAATGCCAGGCCCTTCCATCCGGAAATCGTCACTGTCTCGCCGTCGGATCCATCGTTGCTCAGGGTCGCAGGCGCGGACCAGGTGGCGCCCGCGGGCGGTGTGCCGGTCGGCGTCGAGTAATCGGAATCCCTGACACCAAAGGTCGCGGCCAAACCGCCGCCGCTGCGATCCTCGCGCAGGCGGACATTGATGACACCGGCAATCGCGTCGGAACCGTACTGCGCCGACGCACCGTCGCGCAGCACCTCGACCGAGCGCACGATCGCTGTTGGAATCGTGTTGAGATCCACCGCGGAAGCACCGCGGCCGATCGTGCCGTTCACATTGACCAGCGACGAGGCATGGCGGCGCTTTGAATTGAGCAGCACCAGCGTCTGGTCCGGAGCGAGGCCGCGCAAGGTCGCGGGCCGGATCGTATCGGTACCGTCGGCGAGGCCCGGGCGCGGGAAGTTGAACGAGGGCAGCGCGACGGACAGTGCCTGATTCAGTTCGGTGACCCCGCCGTTTTGCAGCGATTCGCCGGAGACGACGTCGACAGCGACTGCCGTTTCGAGTGACGAACGGTTGGCAACCCGGGTGCCGGTGACGACCACTTCGAGCAGCGGATCCGCAGGTTCCTGCGCAGCGGCGCCGTGCATGGCCAATATCGATGCGATGCTTCCTGCCAGCAGGCGCGCATTGCGCCGCACGTTCCTGTCCATAGTCGAACCCCCGTTATTTTCCGTTGATTACACTAGCATGGATCTGCGATGCGATCCTTGCGCTCGCGGTGCAGCAGGTAAAGGCCGGCCGCGACCACGATCGCGGATCCGACCAGCATGCGTGCGCCCGGCAGCACCTGCCAGACCGCCCAGTCGAAGCCGACGCCCCAGACCAGGGCGGTGTATTCGTAGGGCGCGACCAGCGAGGCGGGCGCTAGCCGGAATGCCTCGGTGATCATGTGCTGGCCGGCCCAGCCGGCGAGGCCGATGGCGACGATCCATGGCCAGTCGGAGAGGACCATCGGCACCCAGTCGGGCGCTGCGAGCGCCGCCGTACCAATCGAAAGCAGTGCCAGGTACCAGAACACCATCGAGGCCGTCGTTTCGGTGCGCGCCAGGACCCTTACCATCACGACGATCAGTGCATAGGCGAGAGCCGAGGCGAGCGCCGCGAGCCCGGCCAGGCTCGCAAACCCGGCCGCGGTCGGCCGCAGCATCACCAAGACCCCGGCGAGCCCGACGAAGATCGCAAACCACAGATGCCGATCCACTTTTTCACCGAGCAGTACGGATGCGGCCAGCACGACCAGCAGCGGCGCACTCATGAAGATCGCATAAGTGTCGGCCATGCTCGCGCGCGCAAGCGCCCACAGGAACCCCCACATCATCATTACGGCGAGCAGCGCGCGGATCAGGTGCAGGCCATAGCGCACGGGCCGCAGCAGCCGCAACCGGCCGGTCACGAGATAGGTCAGGAACACGAACGGCAGCGAACTGGCACCGCGCAAAAAAGCGACCTGCAGTGGCGGATAGCTCAGCATCAGCTGTTTCATCAATGCGTCCATGATTGAAAAGACGCCGACGGCACCGAGCATCAGCAGCACGCCCCGCAACCGGTCCGAGGACCCGGTCATGGGGCGACCGGCCAGGCCGGCACGAACCAGCGCCAATGCATCGAGCGTCTCCCGTTACAATCCGCAACCACGGTAGCGTGCCGCTGGCGGAGCGACAATCATGAAAGTCTACGGCAACGTCCTCGACATGGTCGGGCGGACGCCGATGCTGAAGGCGCAGAAACTCGATACCGGTATCTGCGAGCTGTTCCTGAAGCTCGAACTGATGAATCCGGCGGGTTCGATCAAAGACCGTATCGGCCGGTCCATGATCGAGGAAGCCGAACGGCGTGGTGACCTGAAACCCGGTGACACGATCGTCGAGGCGACCGCCGGAAACACGGGGCTCGGCCTTGCGCTGGTCGCAGCGCAGAAGGGCTACCGTGTCGTGCTGGTCCTGCCCGACAAGATGAGCCAGGAGAAAATCTTCAACCTGCGGGCCATGGGTGCGGAAGTGGTGCTGACCCGGTCCGATGTTGAGAAGGGCCACCCCGAGTACTACCAGGACCTCGGCGCCCGCATCGCGCGGGAAAAGGGCTGGTACTACATCAACCAGTTCGCAAATCCCGACAATCCGCAAGCGCATGCCTCGACCACCGGGCCGGAAATCCTGGAACAGATGGAAGGCCGCGTGGATGCCGTGGTCGTCGGCATCGGATCGAGTGGCACGATTGCGGGCCTGACGAAGTGCTTCCGCGAGCGCGCACCCAAGATTGAAATCATCCTGGCCGACCCGGAAGGCTCGGTGCTCGCCGATCAGGTCAACAAAGGCAGTTTCGGCAAGGCGGGGTCCTGGCTGGTCGAAGGCATCGGCGAGGATTTCATCCCGGACATCTGCGATCTCTCGATGTGCCGCAAGGCCTACAGCATTCCGGATGGCGAGTCATTTGCGACTGCGCGGGAGATCCTGCGCAAGGAAGGCCTGCTGGTCGGGTCGTCCACGGGGACGCTCGTTGCGGCGGCGCTGCGTTATTGCCGCGAGCAGCAACAGCAAAAGCGCGTCGTCACCTTCGCCTGCGACACGGGCAACAAGTACCTGTCAAAGCTGTTCAACGATTTCTGGATGGAGGACCAGGGCTTCATCCAGCGCACGCAATACGGCAATCTGCGTGACCTGGTCGGGCGGCCGCACGGCGAGCGGGCGACCATCACGGTCGGGCCGGGCGACGTGCTGACCACGGCGCACAATCGCCTGCGCAATGCCGGATTCAGCCAGCTCCCGGTAATGGAGGCCGACCGGCTGGTCGGATTCATTGATGAGGACGACATCATGCGGCATGCATTCGGTGATCCGGAGCGATTCAACGACCCGGTGCGCGATGCGATGCATACGAATTTCCTGGTAGTCGAACCGACGCTGACACTGCGCAATCTGGTCGCGATGCTGGACGTGCAGCCCTATGCGGCGGTGATGGACGGGGGGCAGTTTCACGGCCTGATCACCCGCGCCGACGTGCTCAATTACCTGCGCCGCCAGATGACCGCGACGGCGGCGCACTGAGGAGAACCATGAAGGACGCTGCAAAACGACCGGGTTTCGCGACCCGCGCCATCCACGCCGGCCAGTCTCCGGACCCCACGACCGGTGCGGTGATGCCGCCGATCTACGCGACCTCGACCTATGCCCAGGAGAGTCCGGGCGTGCACAAGGGCTACGAATATTCGCGCACCCAGAATCCGACGCGCATGGCCTGGGAACGCTGCATCGCGGATCTCGAGAGCGGCACGCAAGGGTTTGCATTCGCCTCCGGCATGGCGGCGACCGCGACGCTCCTCGAATTGCTGGACAGCGGCGATCACCTGATCGCAATGGACGATCTCTACGGCGGCACCTTCCGGCTGTTCGAACGTGTGCGCAGGCGCTCGGCGGCGCTCGATTTCACGTTCGTGGACCTGTCGGATCCGCAGGCCGCCGTCGCGGCGCTGAAGCCGCGCACGCGGATGATCTGGATCGAGTCGCCGAGCAACCCGATGCTGCGGCTGGTGGATATCGCGGCAGTCGCCGCAATCGCGCGCCCCCGCGGCATCCTGACGGTGGTCGACAATACCTTCGCGACGCCGTGGATCCAGCGCCCGCTCGAGCTCGACGCCGATATCGTGATGCACTCGGCGACCAAGTTCCTGAATGGCCATTCGGACATGGTTGGCGGCGTGGCCGTGGTGCGTGATGCGGCACTCGGCGAACGCATCGCCTTCCTGCAGAACGCGATCGGCGCAATCGGCGGGCCGTTCGACAGCTTCCTGGCGCTGCGCGGACTCAAGACCTTGCCGTTGCGCATGCGTGAATCGAGTGAGAGCGCACTGGCAATCGCCGAGCACCTGGAAAGGCATCCGCGCGTCGAGCGTGTGCTATACCCCGGCCTGCCGTCACATCCGCAGCATGCGTTGGCATGCCGGCAGATGCCGAATGGCGGCAGCGGGATCGTCACGTTTTTCCTGAAGGGTGGCCTGCCGGATGCGCGACGATTCCTCGAGCGCCTGGCGGTGTTCACGCTCGCCGAAAGCCTGGGCGGCGTCGAGAGCCTCGTCGATCACCCGGCCATCATGACCCACGCTTCGGTGCCGCCCGAGGCGCGCGCCAGGCTCGGCATCAGCGATTCACTGGTGCGGCTGTCGGTCGGCATCGAGGATGCCGCCGATCTGATCGCGGACCTGGACGCAGCGCTCGGCTGAGCCGGTCTGTTGCCGTCAGTCGAGCCGGCGCACGCGCAGGCCGTGCGGATCGGCGCGCTCGACTCCGTCCGCTCCAATATTGCTGAGCCGCACGACACCCGTCAGCGCGCCGCTGTGCCCGTCGCCGGCCACGCGAACCACACCGAGGCCCGGCGTTGAACCACGGGCGTTGTGTGGATCGCCACTCAAGGGCGTCGGACCGCGCAACGCAACGAAAACGAGATTGCCTCGCGGCGCGATGTCGGTGAGATCCGGCGCCGCATTGTCGGTCAACGACCCGTTCAGCGCGATGGTACCGACGTGGGCATCGTCGCTGGTTGTGAGCACTTCGATCGTGTCTGCGTGCCGGTCCATGACCCAGAGATACCGACCACCTGTCCCGGTCAGAACCATGCCATGTGAATCATGCTGTCCATCCGCATGGTAAACGCTCGTTGCGGCCGGCATATTGGGCTTTGACGCAGCGCCACGGAAATCTTCGAGCGCAAACC